>JBFYRD010000042.1:0-4267 GCA_041302405.1 Sulfuricurvum sp. | reverse complement strand
TTTTGGAATTAATGCTTTGGTGATTTGCTGAGAAGCGGCTTCTTTGAGCCGTTGATCGAGCTGATATACTTCTCGAATATCCCCTACGAGAGAGACTTCGCCGATAAATACTGTCTCTTTGGAAATGGCACGGTTGCGAAAACTGCTGATAATCGCGGCGAGAATCGCCAAATCGGCAGAGGTTTCAGTGATTTTGATCCCCCCTGTGATGTTGATGAAAACATCGTAGCTGTTGAGAGGGATTTCGAGTTTTCGCTCCAGCAGGGCGAGGAGCATATTGAGGCGATTATTCTCAAATCCTGTCGCTTGGCGTTTCGGATTGGGGGCGTGGGTATCACTGACGAGTGCCTGAACTTCGAGAACAATCGGACGAGTCCCCTCCATGATCACCGTGAGGGCGGAACCGCTTTGGGATTTCGTACGGTTGAAAAAGCGAGAGGAGAGATCTTTTGCCGAAACGAGTCCGTCGTGGCGCATTTCAAAGACTCCGATTTCGCTCGTAGGGCCAAAACGGTTTTTAAATCCGCGCAATATTCGTAATTCATGTCCGCTGTCCCCCTCGAAATAGAGGACAACATCCACCATATGCTCCAACACTCGTGGTCCTGCAATGGAACCTTCTTTAGTAATGTGTCCGATAATAAAGATGGCAATACGTCGCTCTTTAGCGATCCGCATCAGATCAAAAGTGATCTGGCGTACCTGTGTTACCGATCCGGGTGCTGAAGCGATCGTTTCGGAATAGAGGGTTTGGATCGAGTCGATGATAATACACTCATAAGGACGTTCATGCAATTCTGAGAGGACTTGTTCCAGTCGTATTTCAGCGAGGAGGTAGAGGTTATCGACATTGGCGCCTAGACGATTCGCTCGGAGTTTAATCTGACCTTCGCTCTCTTCACCCGAGACGGAGAGGACGTTACGGTTTTGCTTTGCTAGGTTTGATCCAATTTTGAGGAGGAGGGTCGATTTTCCTACCCCCGGACTTCCGCCGATGAGTACCAGTGAACCGGGTACAACCCCGCCACCGAGAACCATGTCGAGTTCGGCATCGTCACTCGTGAAACGTTCAGTATTTTCTTCGAGGATTTGGGTAATCTCTTTGGCTTTTACGCCACCGGAGGGGGAAGAGGTAGAGGTGAGTTTGATCACCTCTTGCTGCTGTTCACTCAGTTCGACAAAACTATCCCACCCTCAGCAGTTTGTACATTTTCCCATCCATTTAGGGGTAGTGAATCCGCAGTTCTGACACTCAAAGAGGACGTTTTTTTTCTTTGCCATTATTTGTTGGATTCTTCCCCAAAAATCGCATCCAAAATCCCATCCACAAATTCGTATTTGTTAAACGGTATCAGATGCTCAGGCTGTTCACCGACACCGATGTAGAGGATTGGGAGAGAGAGGGCGTAGGCGATAGAGAATACCGATCCCCCTTTAGCAGTTCCATCGAGTTTGGTGATAATGATTCCATCCACTCCTACCATCTCATTAAAGGCTTTTGCTTGTGCAATAGCAGAAGAGCCCTGCGTTCCGTCTAGGATTAGAATTTTATGGTGAGGTGAGCCTGTATGGGCTTTGTCACAGATACGGACGATTTTTTTGAGCTCATTACCGAGGTTTGTTTGAGTATGGAGCCGACCGGCAGTATCAATGATAACTTGTTCAAACCCTCGTGCTTTAGCCGATTCGATGGTGTCGTAGGCAACGGCACTCGGATCATGGCCCTGACGCGATGAGATGATTGGAACATCCAGTTTATCTGCCCATCGGGTAAGCTGTTCGATGGCGGCTGCACGGAAGGTATCTCCCGCTCCGAGGATAACTCTCTCACCGTTGTTTAGGTGATGTTGTGCCAGTTTTGCGATGGTGGTGGTTTTTCCCGCTCCATTGACACCGATGATAAGACTAACCGTAGGTTTTTCGGGATTGTCGGGAAGGGTGTTTTGAGCGTAGCTGAGTGTAGCAAGGAGTTTGGAACGGAGCTGTTCTCGCGTAATATCATCCTGATAAAGTTCTCGGAGGATAATTTCAACCAGATCGTATTCGACATCGGCTTCGAGGAGAATGCTTTCTAAATCGTCTTTGCTGATGGTCGCTTTTTTATCAGGGATAATTGCGCTGATCGCTTCGTAAGTTTTTTGAAGCCCTTTTTTGATAAAACTGAACATTTTTATTTCCCTAAAGCCGTAGCGATGTCGTGATCGATGATCTCTTCGTGGGTCGCACCAGCGTAATGGGTTACATACTCCCCATTTTTATACAGAACCATCAAAGGAATTGGAAACTGTTGTCCTACACCGATGGTTGATGCGATGGCACGTGCAAGCTCTTGGTTATCGGCTTTGTTGGAGATGAGGTAGTCACCCCCTTTGTATTTTTCACGAAACGCATCCAAATCGGCATTACTTTTGTCCTCTTCGATGGTTATACCCATGATGATCAGATCTTCTCCGTATTTTTTTTGCAAATTACCGAGGTGCTTTACCTCGGCTTGACATGGTGGGCACCATGTGGCGAAGATATCAAACAAGACGACTTTATCTTCCCCCGCATCGAGGGTAAAATTCGTCCCCTTTTTTTCTACATTATAACTTTTTCCTTGGGTATCCATGAGGGTGAAATTTGCCGTTGAAACCATCGCTTCTTCAGAAGATTCTTCTCCACAGCCTTGAAAAAGGAGAGTGAGAGAGAGTAAAGGGATTAGAAGTGTTGAAAAACGCATCAATGTTGACCTTTAATAAGATAAAATTAGAGAGATTATAACGAAGCAAAGGTAAAAAGTGTCCAAAAGCGATTTTAGAGCTGATTGTTTGAAACGGCTGAAGGCTCTGAACCCCAGTACCAAATATTCTCGCAACGCAAAAGTAAAAAGTCTGCTTGAAGCCGTGATCAAAGAACTTCATCCAAAAAGTATTCTTTTGTATTGGCCGATGGGATTTGAAGCTGATATTCGAAAAACGATAAAATCACTGCGTCATACAAAAGAAGTATATTTGCCGTTTATGGATGGCGTCAGTTTCAAAATGGTACCATTTAGATACCCGTTGGAACGTAAGGCTTTTGGGATTTATGAGCCTCGGGATTCGTATAGAAAATATAATTTAATAGATGTAGCTATTGTCCCTGTTGTAGGGGTAGACGGGTCATTGCGCCGAGTAGGTTTCGGCAAAGGGATGTATGATCGATTTTTTCCGACCCTGAAAACGAAACCGTTTACGATTTTTATTCAATCATGCGCGTGTCAAACGACGCAAAATGTATGTGATGATTATGATGTGCAAGGAGACCTGCTCATTACCCCTCAAGGGGTTCAGGGCATGAGGAAAACCAATGTTAGAGAGCCTTCTCGTAGGTGGCGCGGTGGCCATCATCAGCGGGTTGGTCGGATTTTTAATTTCAAAAAAGATTACCGCAGGACAATTTGATCTTTATTTAGAGCAAGCCAAAGCGAAAGCAAAAGCGATTGAAAATGAAGCACATCTTATTTTAGAACGTGCTTCTCTTCGATCACGTGAGATCGAAAAAGAGGCGCAAAAACACTACGATGAGACGTACGATAAGGTCAAAAGAGACCTCTCAACGCGTGAAGAAAAAATCGAACGTGCTGAGCGAGAGTTTGAACTGCTTCGTCAAAACGAAGAAGAAAAAATAGCGTTAGAGCGATCCAACGTTGAAAATCGACGCCTTAATATAGAACGTAACGAACGTGCTTTAGAGAAATTAAAAGAAGACTACCGCCAAAAAAGTGAACAAATCAAGGTGATCGTAGAACAGCGTGCCGGACTATCGGCGCAGGAAGCTAAAACGATTCTTTTAGAACAAGTACGTGAAGAAGCCCGTTTAGAGTTAGCGCACCAAATACGCGAGCTTGAGGATCAATCCAAAGAGCAGCTTAAACGTAAAGCAAACTATATTTTAGCGCAGGCAACGTCACGGTTTGCGGGAGAATATGCGGCTGAGCGGCTGATTAGTGTTATCCATCTCGATGATGATGAGCTAAAAGGGAGAATTATCGGTAAAGAGGGACGTAATATCAAAGCATTAGAGATGGTAAGCGGAGTCGATATTATCATCGATGAGACACCGAATGCGATTATCGTGAGCTCCTTTAATCTTTATCGCCGCGCGATTGCAACCAAAACAATTGAACTCTTAGTCCAAGACGGACGTATTCAACCGGCTCGTATCGAAGAGGTATACCAAAAGGTATGTGATGAATTCGATGAAGCGATGATCCGTGAAGGGGAAGAGATTGTTCTGGATTTAG
>JBFYRD010000008.1:0-3342 GCA_041302405.1 Sulfuricurvum sp. | reverse complement strand
CGTAGAAGATTCAAATCTGCTTTATTCACTTCACCCATGATACGGATACCAAGACCCGGTCCAGGGAACGGATGACGGTTCACGAGCGAATCAGGTAACCCAAGCTCAAGACCTAGTTTACGTACTTCGTCTTTAAACAAGTCACGTAGCGGTTCGATCAATTCGAAATCCATCCAATCCGGAAGTCCCCCGACATTGTGATGTGATTTAATCGTCACAGACGGGCCATTAACCGATACCGATTCGATAACGTCAGGATAAAGTGTCCCTTGTGCGAGAAATTTGATCCCATCATGCTTTTTAGCTTCTGCCTCAAACACTTCGATAAAGGTGTGTCCGATGATTTTACGTTTCGTCTCCGGATCACTTACCCCCGCAAGTTTACTGAGGAAGCTCTCTGACGCGTCAGCAACGACAAGAGGCACTTTGAGGTGTACTTTGAAAATATTTTCAACCGACTCACGCTCCCCCTTACGGAGCAAGCCGTTATCCACGAATACAGGGATCAGCTGATCTCCGATTGCTTCATACAGCAATGCCGCAACGACAGATGAATCAACCCCGCCGCTGAGAGCACAGAGAACTTTACCATCCCCTACTTGTGCGCGGATTTTGGTAATTTGCTCTTTTAGAAAGTGTCCCATATCCCATTTTTCTGTGATGCCGCAGATTTTACGGGCGAAGTTACGGAGCATCAAGTACCCCTCTTCAGAGTGATTCACCTCAGGATGATACTGCATCGCGTAGACCATTTTATCTTCATTAGCGATGGCCGCATACGGAGAGTTTGGTGAGTAGGCGATAGGGACGAAACCTTCCGGCAACACATCGACTTTATCTGAATGGCTCATCCATACGGCACGTTCATCTTCACACCCCTCAAAGAGTACGGAATGCTGTGTCATATCGATGGTGAGTTCCGCTTTGCCGTATTCGTGGTGATCACTTCGGATAACCGAACCGCCAAAATCAACAGCAATACGCTGCATACCGTAACAAATTCCGAGTACTGGGATCCCTAAAGCATAGACACCTTGGTCAACTTCATAAGCGTCTTTATTATAAACGGACGAAGGACCACCGCTGAGGATAATTCCTTTTGGATTTTTAGCTTTAATAGCATCGATTTTGGTGTGATACGGAAGTACTTCGCAGTAAACTTTATCTTCCCGCAACCGACGAGCGATCAACTGAGTGTATTGTGAACCG
The DNA here is from genome assembly GCA_041302405.1 of Sulfuricurvum sp. Classification (GTDB taxonomy): domain Bacteria; phylum Campylobacterota; class Campylobacteria; order Campylobacterales; family Sulfurimonadaceae; genus Sulfuricurvum. The sequence goes on along the minus strand of JBFYRD010000008.1, from coordinate 2,133 downwards.
AAATCAAGGACGATAATATTGACATCTTTCAAAGGAGAGCCTTTAAGTGGAGATAATCGGGAGGGAGTGAGTACCCTTTGCGTTATGAAAGGGTACCCTAATGTAGATTAATTTTGAATATTAATGGAAACCTAGAATGATAAATTGCACATACCAAACCGCTAAAGAGACAAAATATCCCACCAAAACGGTCCATGCAAGTTTCATATGAGACGCAAAGGTATAAATACCGTGCAATTTCCCCATAACACCAACACCTGCAGCACTACCAAAGGCGATCAATGAGCCCCCGATACCTGCTGTCAATGTTACTAACATCCATTGAGCCTGATCAATTGTCGGATTGGCTTTCAGTACCGCCGACATCACCGGAACGTTATCAACAATCGCTGAGAGGAACCCGACACCGATATTGACGATGGTTGGATCAAACATCGTATAAAGTTTCGCCGCGTAACCCAAAAATCCTGCGAAATGAAGCGCTCCGACCGCCGCCAAGATACCAAAAAAGAAGAGAAGCGTATTGTTCTCGATTTTGCTGATTGAATGGAAAATATCAACATCTTGGTTATGCTTTTTCTTGAGCGTGTACATGTAAAGCTGCAAAACGGAAAGACCGAACAGCATCCCCCACATCGGAGGCAAATGCATCACTTGTTTCGCAAAAACTGCCATCCCGATTGTCGCTGCTCCCAGGAAAATAATAACTTTTCCCCCTTTGAGAATTTCAATTTTTTCTGCTTTGCTCGCATCCCCATCCCCGAGAGGATCGAGATCAGGAACAAAACGGCTCAACAAAAACGCGGTTACAGCCCATCCGATAAATGCTGCCGGAAAGAGGTAAAGGAAATCGGTAAAGGCTCCTTTTCCCGCTGTCCACGCCATCAACGTCGTAATATCTCCAAATGGACTCCAAGCACCGCCGGCATTCGCCGCAACAACCACGTTTAAAGCACTCGGAACCAAAAATGCTTTGTTGGTTTTTTCAATTGTGATCAAAACGGTTGAGAGAATCAACGCTGTTGTTAAGTTATCGGCAACCGGAGAGATGAAAAACGCGAGTAACCCGGTAATCCAAAAAAGCTCTCGATAGCTATACCCTTTAGCGATCAGTTTTCCTTTAAGGGCATGAAACACCCCCCGCTCGATCAATGCTTCGATATAGGTCATCGCCACAAATAAGAAGAAGAAAATCTCAGCGATTTCCAAAATCAAATGGGCGATCTCATTTTCAAACGGTTTGAAATTCAATCCATTAAAGGCATAAAATCCCCCAATAAGGACAAACATAAATGTTCCGGTAAACAATGCCGGTTTTGCTTTATCAAGATGGTATTTTTCCTCCATCGCAATGAAGTAATATCCTATAACAAAAATGGCGAGCAACATCCATCCAAATGGATGAACTGCTAAATCGACGCCGTGCTCAGCGATGGCGGTTGTCATTCTTTGACTCCTTGTGTAATGAAATGGACACCGATTGATTCGGTTCGCTCTAATGCACCCTCGACAATTGCTTTGGCAGTTAAAAGACGCAATTTCAACAATTTACCGATATTGTGTTGCAATAACGTTTCAATTATCCCTTTTGTCTCTTCTAATCCTTCAGGAGTTCGAACGATAGAAACATTATGCCACATAATGCGTCTGAGTTCGTCTTTTATCTCTTTATCTCCGTCAATTTCAAGCGGTTCGCTACCAATCTCAAACGTTTTGTTACAAGAGGATAGAGTTGCTGAAAGGATCGTTTCTGAAGCTTCTTTCGCATACACCAACCCTTCTAATAATGAGTTACTTGCCAAACGGTTAGCCCCGTGTACTCCGGTAGAAGCCGCTTCACCGACACTGTAAAGCCCTTTTATCCCCGGTACTCTTCCTTTTAAATCGGTTTTTATTCCGCCGATAGCGTAATGAAACGCCGGAGAGATCGGAACTCTCTCTTTTGGTAATTGAAATCCTAAATCATTGAGCGATTTATATATATTTGGGAAACGCTCTTTAAAATACTCCGATTCGAAATCTTCGCATGAAAGATAGACTTGTTTGTTGCTCCGTTTTATATAATCGAAAATAGCGCGGCTGACGATATCACGCGGCGCTAATTCACCTCTGGGATCATACTCGAACAAAAAG
>JBFYRD010000041.1:0-5962 GCA_041302405.1 Sulfuricurvum sp. | reverse complement strand
TCCGATCTCAAAAGAAATTTATTGGGTTGATGCAACAACGTCATCTTATGGAAATACGAATCTAAACGAAACCACCAATCGTGAAATTGATTTAGGAGCCGAGCACACTGCTGGAAATTTTCACATTAAAGGGACAGCATTTTACAGTGATTTAAAAGATTTCATCTACCAATACAAAAGAGTAGGCTCGACCAACGGTTGGGCCAATATCGACGCCCGTATCGTTGGATTCGATCTTCAAGCCGATTATCTTCTTAACAATGAGTGGAGAGTTGAATCAGGCATGGCATATCAAAAAGGGACCAAAAAAGATGTTGCTCAACTCGATTCCCTAGCAACTCTAGCTCAAACGGATAATGATTTGGCGGAAATCCCACCTATGAAAGGGCGCATTGCTCTTGTGTTTGATTCCTCGATCAACTATATGATGGCGGAATGGACCGGTGCCCGTTTTCAGAGTATTGACAGCGATAACGGCGAAAAAGAGATCTCCGGATACGGTATCTTCAACTTCAAATACGGCCATGACTTCCAAAACGGTTTCTCGCTCAATGCCGGAATCAATAACTTCTTTGATCGTACCTATGCACTCAATAACAGCTACATCGGAAATGAACTGATTACAGGTGGAGCAGATCCGCTCGTTCTAAACGAACCTGGTCGCAACTTCTACGCTACTGTATCGTATAAATTCTAGTATCATGCCCTTCTGGGCATCAACGTTTCGTCAATTCTTCATTCTCCAAAAACCATCCAAAGGCAAACATCAATCCCGGTGTTTTGGCTTTGGTCTCATCCATCGAAAATGCTTTTGCATCTTTTAACGGTATTTCTACTACTTCGATCACTTCGACACCAACACCTCCGCCGCGACCTACACGCATCGATTCATTCACATTGGCGGCGTAAAGGGTCTGTACCGATCCCGCAAAACCTACCGCCGTGTAAAATGAGGTAATCTTTGTAATCCGATCCAAAGGGATAAAATATCCGCACTCTTCCAAAATTTCCTCATGAGCGATTTCAACCAACGATTTATCTTTATCGACGATTCCGGCACACAACTCATACGTGTAGCCATCATCGTTTTTTAAATAGACAGGAGGACGAAACTGCTTGACCACAATGAGTGCATTTTTTTCTTCATGATACAACAATATCGCTACACTATCATGGACTTCTACCATATCCCATATTTTAGGTACGCCATTTTGCGCATACTTCATCCGTTTCGGTACAACAAAATCAGAATGTTCACACGCTACGATTTCTACGTCCGTAATCATTTTTACTCTTTAAAAAGGTTTTACTTTAAAGGTTTCACTGTCTACATAATAGGTTTCATGAAAATCAAAATAAGGTTTTCGTATCGGCTTATTTTTCAATGCTTCTTTAAATCTTCTGTCCATTTTATCGCGAATAGCCAAAAAGACCTTGCGCTCTTTTCCGCTGAACCCTTCGGTTTTTTTCTTCATTACACTCAGAGGATCAATCGCGCTGCTTCCTCGATACATCCCAAAATGCAAGTGCGGACCAGAGGAGAGACCACTCGAACCGACGTAGCCTATTATCTCGCCTTGTTTTACACTCGTACCTGATCGGATACCTTTTTTAAATGATTTTTGATGGGCGTACAGGCTTGTCAAGCCATTGCTGTGACGTATTTTAATTGTTTTTCCATACCCCGAAGAATAGCCTACAAAACTCACTCTCCCCTCTCCAGTTGATAAAATAGGAGTTCCGGGTCGAGCTCCGAAATCTACCCCTAAATGGGCACGATAACGCTTTAGAACAGGGTGATAACGGCTTTTTGTAAATCGTGAAGTGATACGTGGGTTTTTCATGGGAAGTTTAAACAAAAACTTCTCATATTGTCCCCCTTTTTCATCATAAAAGCGTCCATCAGAATGACGATAAACAGAGATTTTTTTACCATTTACCTCAACCATGGCACCGTGTACTTCAGGCATCGAAAATGGTTTTCCAAGGCGATACTTTTGGGTATATACCATCACAATAGGGGCACCCGGTTTTAATCCTCGTCGAAAATCGACTTTTCCTTTGAACATTTTTACAAAAATTGAGGCAAGATTTTTGGAACCCGTTGTTTTTAAAATATCATTATAAGGGAGAGTTTGGATCGGAACGTAGAGGGTTTCCGTATACTCTTCACTCACAACTGGAGTCACCTTCATCTCATACCGTTTTTTAGGCGTGAGATAAATTTGTAACTGCAATTCATCATTCACAGGAATCAAAATTTGGCGAATAAAATTTTTGTTATCCAAAATCATTTGGCAATTTGCACTGTAGGGGATATCTTCGGTAAGTTTTTGATCTTCTTTGTCAAGATTATAGTAAACCGAAAGAGGGAGTTTTTTTCGCTCCAAGAAAGAGAGAAAACTTTCACCATCTTTCCATTTAAAAGGTTTGACCGAACCGCCAAAAAGGAGAAGGGGCAATAACAATAACGCAAAAAAACGACCCATTCTCACCCTTGATTAAAATACGCATAACAAGTAAAAAAGAATTAAATAATAGCAAAAATTCCATTTACAAAGATGTGATAAGCTATAATCATCCCTAATTACTTTACTAAAAGGTTACCATGATGCGCATCTGGCTCACTACTTTTCTTGCATGCGGCGTTTTAAACGCTGCATCAATCACTACACCCTTGCTCGACGTTCAAGAATCCCGTGCAACTATTACCGCTGAAAACTTGCGCGAAGGGATGAGCGGTTTTATCGTTCGACAATTTGATACGACGCACAGCACCATCATTGCCAACGCTCGAGTTGAACAACTAAATCCATCCAACGGGCGTGCCATTTTAACACTGAGCGAATACGACGGACTTCGCCAAAACTCTCTTCCAAGTGGAAATTGGATGCCAAAAGCATCGGATATTGCTGTGTTGGCACACGATTATGAGCGTGCCCTTCTCATCGCACCCAATGAAGACACCTATGATACAATCAGTAAAAGTATCCCTAATATCGAATGGATTCATCCTGACAACTACGCTACGTACCTTTCATACGAAGGGCATCCTACCCCTTTAAAAGAGGACTTTCACCGCTATTGCACCGCAAATTCGGTTGGACTACTCTATGTCCAAAGCGCACAAACCCTCTTTACCCTTGATTGCAAAAGCTTTACACTCCTGCAAACTACTCCCTCTGTACAGAAAACAACTACGGAACAAACCCCATTTTACACCCGTATTCCAACTATCCGCGCTGCTTGGTGGGGAGAGGGAAGTTCACGCTTGGATGGATATGAGCCTTATTATCTTGAACAAATCGCTTTAAACAATTCAAAAAATAAAGAGTTATATGAGCTCTACAAAGCAAAATTTAGTGACAAAAGTGCACTATTGCGCCATTTTGATCTGAAGGAATAACGATGCTCGCTCCCAGTGCCATTGATTTTTTTACGAATTTACTCGGTAAGGAGAATGTTTACAATGACAAAGCCCACCTTATTGCCTACAGTTATGATGCTACACGCGAAAAATTTGAGCCCGAAGCGGTACTTTTCCCTCGCCACGAAAACGATGTAAGCGATATTCTCCGTTACTGCAATGAACACCGCATTGTCATCGTTCCGCGTGGAGCGGGCAGTGGATTTACCGGAGGAGCCCTCCCCTCATCGGGCGGTATTGTTTTAGCTTTTGAAAAACATATGAACAAAATTCTCGAAATCGACATGCAAAATATGGTGGCAATCGTTCAACCGGGTGTTGTCAATATGGAGCTGCAACGTGCTGTTGAAGAAGTCGGACTTTTCTATCCGCCCGATCCCGCGAGCCAAGAATACTCTACCATCGGCGGCAATGTAAACGAAAATGCAGGCGGAATGCGCGCGGCAAAATACGGCATTACGAAAGACTACGTTATGGCAATTCGTGCCGTTCTCCCTAACGGTGACATCATCAAAGCGGGAAAACGAACCATAAAAGATGTTGCAGGATATAACATAGCTGGGATTTTAATCGCCTCTGAAGGGACGTTAGCTGTTACGACTGAAGTGACTCTCAAACTCCTTTCCAAACCAAAAATGACCAAAACAGCCATGGGTATTTTTCCTACTGTCAATGCAGCTATGGAAGCGGTGTACAAAACTATGGCAAGCGGCGTCACCCCTGTCGCAATGGAGTTTTTAGACAATCTCACCATACGCTCAGTAGAGCAGGTTTACAAAAAAGGACTTCCGATTGAAGCCGGAGCGATCCTCGTTACCGATGTAGACGGTAATCTCGAAGAGGATCTCGACTTCCAACTCTCTCTCATCCAAAAAGTATTCCAAGAAAACGGGTGCAGCGAATTCAAAATAGCACGTGACAAACAAGAAGCAAGTGATCTGTGGTTCGCCCGCCGCAATGCAAGCCAATCTCTCTCTGTCTATGGGTCTAAAAAAATCAACGAAGATGTCACCGTTCCCCGTTCTGCACTGCCAGAATTGTTAGAACGATTTTATGCGATCGCCAAAAAATACAACATCAATATCCCTTGCTTCGGGCATACAGGAGATGGTAATGTACACACCAATGTCATGGTGGACGGCAAAGATCCCGAACAAGTGAAAATCGGGTACGAAGCGATCCGTGAAGTGTTTCAAGCAACCATCGATCTTGGAGGTACACTAAGCGGTGAGCACGGTATCGGGTTAGCCAAAGCTCCTTATATGTCGATGGCGTTTACCCCTGAAGAGATGGCACTGTTCCAATCGATCAAACGGGCTTTTGATCCAAACAATATTCTCAATCCTAGTAAAATGGGGCTTGAGTAAGCGATGAATTTAAAAGCGGCTTTGAGACATATACGTCTTTTCTTTTTGATGCTTTTTGATCGGGAAATTACTGTTTATGCTTCGAGCCTCAGCTTTTATACCATTTTTACCGTTGTCCCTCTCCTCATTATTTCACTCAGCCTAATCGCTAATGTTCCCGTATTTGAAGAGCAATACGCCAAAATTCAGATTTTCATTTTTGATAATATTATGCCGGTTCAAACTGCGGCCATGGCTGGATATTTAGAATCATTTTTTCAAAATTCCGTACAGCTTGGGGTAATTGGATTTGCAACAATGATTGTCTCATCACTGTTATTTTTCCAAAACTTTGAACATATCGTCAGCAAAATTTTTAAAACCTCCAAACGAGCTATTTGGGATGCCATCACAACCTATTGGACACTCATTACCCTCACGCCGATCGTTTTAATTGCCTCCATGAGTTTAAAAGCTTATTTGGTCACTCATGTAAGTGGGTTCGCACTCAGTGCCCTCTCGATTTTTCCATTCTTACTCTTATGGAGTATTTTCTTTCTGATTTATAAAATCGCGGTTAATGCTGATGTCTCGATTAGAGCCGCCGCAATGAGCTCTTTTATCGTTGCCGTTGTCTGGGGGATAGCTAAAAATAGCTTTGTTCAATACGTCTTTTATAACAAAACCTACGCTACCATGTACGGCTCTTTTTCAGCCCTTATCTTTTTCTTTTTATGGATTTACGTTTCATGGATCATCGTTATTTACGGGATGAAACTATGCTATCTGATAAATAGAGCTACCCAACGTAGCGACACCCAAGAGAGCTAAAAGCCAAAAACCCTCTTTTCGCCACATTGCACCCAACGCCAAAATAATACTGCTCCATCCAACAATCATCGGTATCTCAACCTTCTTGATCTCCGCACTTTCAAACATGTGCACCAAATAAGGGTCAAATATCTCCCCCATCCCAATCGTATGGAACGCAAGAACAAGGGGATAATAAAGATTAAAAACAATATTCAGCCCAATCGATCCGGCATGAATCCAACCAAACGTTCCAAAAATCGAGAGGGATATCGGTAACATGGTGAGATACAACCACACATTGAGCGCTAAAAATATTTGCCACTTTTTCCAATGTTCAAAATAGCGGATAAAAATAAAAATCAGTAACACTCCAAAT
>JBFYRD010000040.1:0-4556 GCA_041302405.1 Sulfuricurvum sp. | reverse complement strand
GATGCTTCAGCAAATGCTCCGATTTGCGGAAGAAAGGGGGCATAAGCGAGATCGACCATTTTTTCACGTATCTCTAACCCGCTGGCAGCTTTTTGCAAATCGGTGTTGTTCGCTATTACATCGGCTTCAGTGATTGTGGATGCAGGATAGTCGTTTTTCGGGAGTTCGATCTCGGTGACGTTTTCGTTGAGGAGAAAACTAATGTAGTGGTAGAGAAGCTTTTGGTTCGCTTCCATCTCAGTGAGACTGCGATCGACATTCGATTTACGGGCTTCTACTTCGAGAAGATCCACTTTTTTGGCATACCCCTCTTGGATCATCATCTTAGTAGTGCGCTCGAGCGTCGAGATATTCTTATGAATGGTTTTCATGTGATCGATGGAGTTTTGGAGCAGTGCCATGTCGTAATAGCTTTTGCGCAATTCATACCGTTTTTCGGTTTTCATCTGATCGGCATCGAGTTTTTTGATTTTTTCCATCTTTTCGCTGATATCACCGTAAACACTTAGTTTTCCTCCGGTATAGAGGGGAACCATATAGGTAAGTTTGCTTTGGAAATAGTTTTGGTAGCCGGGGTAGTTCAAGCGATCTGGTGGTGTATCGTAGCCGATTCCAGCCATAAACTCATCTGCACTGAAATCTCTAAATGTTGCTTCACGTGAGCTGAGTTTAAAACCAAATACATTCACCGCATCGTTCGAACGTATAGCACTTTGGGTAAAGTCTAGTGAACCGTAGTTATACCCCTTGGCTATCGAAGTATCGCTATGAGCGCTTTGGAGATCGAGATTGGCACTTTTGATCTCCAGATTGTTGTTTTCCAGAATCTCTAATGCTGCAGGAAGGGAAAGCCCCGCTCCGAAAAGGTGGCAAGAGGCAAGAAGAAGTGATGCGCTGAAAATACGTGAAAGGGGTATCATAAAAGAGGTTTCCTTGTGATGTATTTGTGATTATAATCAATTGTATAATCATTATTATACGCTTTAACGGATTTAAGAAAGCTAAAAACGTTTATTATCCTAAGACGCTAAAGGGGAAAATTTCACCAGAAGTTACATCGGGTTTGAATTTCATCACACTTTCGGGTAAAATTCGGACAAATAAAGATGCAAAAGGTTTCCTGATGGCAACAATCGGTATGGGTGATATCAAAAAAGGTGTACGTTTGGAGATTACGGGCGTTCCGTATAAAGTCGTTGAATTCCAACACGTTAAACCCGGCAAAGGGGCGGCGTTTGTCCGTTGTAAAGTTAAGAGTTTCTTGAACGGTAAAGTGATCGAAAAAACGATCCATGCAGGGGATAAATTCGAAGTACCGAATTTGGTTCATACAACAATGCAGTTTTTGTACGATGATGGGGAAATGCTTCAGTTTATGGATAATGAGAGCTATGAGCAGCTGGGTCTAACCTACGATCAATGTGAAGATGCAATGAAATGGATCAAAGACGGCACCAATGTTCAAATGATCTTCCATAACGGCAACGCGATCAGCGTCGAAGCTCCTGAAATCATGGAACTAAAAATCACTGAAACTCCGCCAAATTTCAAAGGGGATACCTCAAGCGGTTCTAAAAAACCGGCTACTTTGGAAACCGGTGCCGTGGTTCAGGTTCCTTACCATGTTCTCGAAGGTGATATTATCAAAGTCAATACCGTTGAGGGTGAATACATGGAGAAAGTGAAGTAATTCTTCTTTGCTCTTCTATTTCCCGCAACAGCGGGATCTTATTTAGCTGATGTTACGCACTCAAACGAATACATCCGTTTTAGTGTCAGGGACAAATGTCCCTTGCAGCCCCCTAAAGCTACAAAAACTACGTTTTTGAGAATTTTAGTGGTATCTATACGCTCTTTTTGTAAAAGTGCGTAAGTCAGTTATTTAACTTTCTTCAGTACGTTACAATCTCCACTAATCCATTTGCCGCTATGTGACATATCAATAGTTTCGGTTTTTCCCTCAACGGTTGTTTTAACTTTCATTGTCCCTTGATAGGAACTGTCTTTGATCACTGTATATTTTCCTTCTCCACTGCTTGGAGGATTGCCTTTGCATTTAAAGGTAAACCAAACACTATTGCCGCTTTTGCGGACAATTTTTTGTTGACAATGGGGATCAGATGAGGGGATTAACCCTTTTGAGGCTTGCTCTTTAGTGATACACACTTTATAGGTGTTAGGTTTGGAACTTTTGGCAACGCCGTGGGAAGCCATGGTTTTTTCCATCATTTTGCGTTGCTCCGGCGGGAGAGAGGCGAGCTGCTGTTCCATTTGAGCCATCGCTTTTTCCATTTCACCGCTTTGGGTTTTAATGGTCGTCGTATATTCCCATACCCCTGGGCGCAAAGATGAAGCTTCAGCGCTTAATGTGGTGAATAACAGTGTGGTGAATCCTGTCACTAAAATACCGTGTTTCATATTTCCCTCTTTCTAACCGTTATTTCATATAAAAATATTGTAGTTTGGTAAGCTTTAAAGATTTATGAAACCTAAATTTAATCAATCTTTAATTATGATAGTCTACAAAGAAATAATAAAAAAGGTGTCTATGATGGCAAAAATATTAGTCCCTATCGCCACCGGTTTCGAAGAGATCGAAGCGGTAAGTATTGTTGATGTTTTACGTCGTGCCGGAATCGAAGTGATTATGGGTGCTTTGGATGAAGAGATGATTGTCAAAGGGGCTAATGGGATTAGTGTTCAGTGTGATCGTTCCATCGAGGGACTTAGTGCGGATGAACTCGACATGATTGTTCTTCCCGGAGGATGGGGTGGTACAAAAGCACTCGCAAAAGATTTAGGTATCCAAAATCTCCTCAAAGAGATGGATGCAAAAGGGAAACATATTGGAGCGATTTGTGCGGCTCCTTTTGCTCTGGATACGGCAGGGGTTCTCAAAGAGGGATATACCTGTTATCCAAGTGTTGAGAATGAGATTAAGACAGCGGGATTTAGAGGTGCAGAGCTTGCGGTGGTTGAGAGCGGTAATATTATGACCTCCCGCGGACCGGGAACGGCGATCTGCTTTGGGCTCGCAATTGTCAAAAAACTGTGCGGCGATGAAACCTATGAAGCGTTAAAAGGTGGATTGCTGGCGGATTATTGTGCGTCGATTTAGTTTTTTGATCCTTGCAGGGGTGAGTCTTTGTGCTGAAATAAAGCTTTCCGATACAGAGAACTATACGCAGGAGGAAGCACACCTTTATTGCCGTGATTTAGGAACTCCATGGCGTCAGATGAGTATCCAAGAGCTTTTTTACTCTTCAGGTTCATTTCAAGAGAATTATAGCTATTGGTCACGTGATAAAGGCCCCTCTGACACTACCATCATCGGAACAGGAAGCGAAGGGGATGGGGGAAAGATCGCGATGGTCGGATACAGTTTCTATCCTAAAGAGCGAAACATTACCCTCTCCGTTCCGACCAAAAAAATTGCAGCCGCGTGTACAAATCTCCCTTTGCCTAAGAATGAACGTAGTTATCGTTTGACATCATTGGGTACGGAGGATAAAAGTTCAGGCTTAATTTGGCATTCATTGGAAGCGACCGATAAACGCGCTAAATACACCTATGGGCAAGCTAAAGAGCAGTGTGAACGCTTAACTTTAGGGACGCGTGTATGGCGTTTGCCAAGTCTGGATGAATTGTATGGAATCGTCGATTATGACTATTTTCGCCCGAGTGTCAATATGAAATATTTTGGCGCGATGATGCATCGTTATTATTGGAGCAGTGATACGTTGAATGAGCGTGAAGCCTATGCTGTTGGATTTAAATTGGGTTCCGTAGCGACGGTTAACAAAACAGAGAGCGCCTATGTGCGCTGTGTATCAGAATAAAGGGGAATATTTGAGTCACGACAGAGCATTAAACGAAAGAGCATTAGTATATCATGAACATCCCCGACCGGGAAAAATAGCAACACAGATAACCAAGCCTTTTGTTACTCAGAATGATTTGAGTTTAGCGTATTCTCCGGGGGTAGCGGCTCCGTGTTTGGAGATTCAGAAAAATCCTGAGGATGCGTATCGCTATACGGCAAAAGGAAATCTTGTTGGGGTCATCTCTAACGGTACGGCAGTATTGGGGCTGGGCAATCTAGGAGCATTGGCGTCAAAGCCTGTTATGGAGGGGAAAGCGATCCTCTTTAAAAAATTTAGTGATCTGGATGCGTACGATATCGAAGTGGATGAGACCGATATTGACCGTTTTTGCGATACGGTTGCCGCCATCGCTCCAACATTCGGTGGGATTAATCTCGAAGATATCAAAGCTCCTGAGTGTTTTGAAATCGAACGGCGTTTGGTAGAACGTCTCGACATTCCTGTTATGCATGACGATCAACATGGGACGGCGGTGATTTCACTCGCGGGTATAATCAATGCTGCACAGATCACGGGACGGTCGTTGGAAACGATGAAAATTGTTATCGTAGGGGCAGGTGCAGCGGCAATCAGCTGTGGACGGATTTACCGTTTTATGGGGGTTCGTGAGATTTATATGTCTGATTCAAAAGGGCTCATCCATGCAGGTCGAAGTGATCTAAACGCCCAAAA
>JBFYRD010000039.1:0-7382 GCA_041302405.1 Sulfuricurvum sp. | reverse complement strand
CGCTCTCGGATCGACTGCCGGAGCGGGTTGAGCGGATCGATATTCAGCAAAAACATTTAACACAGCCTATGAATGAAACCATTTTCGATTTCGGAGGATTTGATGATGTTAAACTCGATCAGGCGATGGAGTATTCGGATTTGATCATCATCCCTTTTATCCCGACATTAGAGACGATTCAAGGGACGGTCGATACCCTGGTACGTGTCTCGTCGGCGAATAAACCGATTTTGATGGTTCCGAACATGAGCCAAAAAGAGAACGATATCAACGATGCGAAATTCGTTTTCGAAGAGACGCTGGGGTTTGAGATCGAGATGTTTGCGCTTCCGATGAGTGTGGCTCTGCAAACAGCGATCAATGAAAACCGCTCGATCATCGATCTCTCACAGCAGGGGGGGATCAAAGCGTATGCGTATAAAAAGAGCTCGAATCTGATCCGTGCGTTGCATGAGAAAATTCGCGAATATGAGGCGGTGTAAAATGGAAGAGATAAAAGAGAACAAATTCGCATCTCGGGTAACACAGCGGGAGCTTTCGACTCATAAAGCGATCCAGACGGCGAAACATCCGGGGGGACGCCCAAAGAAAAATGATGAGGTAAAACAAAGTGAGAAAGTTTTTTTAACCCTTACCAAAAGTGAAAAAGAGAAAATCGATGCGTATGTAGGCAAAACAGGAGAGTCAATCGCGGGAGCAATCCGTCGTGCACTTAAAGAGATGGGGATGATATGAAAGGAGTATTAATGAAACGCTCACTTATAGCAGCAATAGTATTGGTTATGTTCACAGGGTGTATGCCACAACCTACAGTACAACAACCGCAAAAAGCGTGTATGAGTGCGGCACAGCTTAATGCATACGGGTACGATCACCTCGAAAAAGTAGCTAAACTGCTGAGAGAAGATAAAAAGAATATCGAATCGTTTGAAGGGTTTATCAGTGCGATGAAGGGGACGGTTGATAGTTACGCTCAGATGATTAAATCAAGCGTTTACATCAGTAATGTGGTACGATTTTTACCGATACCCTATGCCGGAGAGGTCTCTAATACAACTAAATTAATCTCTAAAACGGTGCTCAATCTCGGCGGTGCGGCAAGTGCACTGAATAAATATAAAAATAGCTCGGAGTATTTTCTCTCCAGTTTTGATAAACTGAACCGATCCAATACTAGTGCCGCCGAGATCTCGAAACTCGCGGTATATGCGGATAGCAAACTGCTCAATGATGCGAAAAATCTCGAAAATGCCCTCAAAGAGATATCGGCATCGACGGAGATGATGGCGGCAACGACACAGAGTATTGCTGATGCACTCGACACAACGGGAAATTATATGAATCAAGCCAAAATTTTTGTGGGGCTTTCCCAGCCTAGCGGGGATGATAAAAGTACCGTTGTTCAAAATCGCAATTCGATTAATACCCGTATGATACAGCTCAACCAAAAAATAACATCGTTAGAAAAGAGCGGAGAATCGCACCGTTTTAATATCGCAAAAGCGCGGACCTATTCGGAGTTAGCGGTAGAAATTGATAGTTCACTCAAAAAATAGGGCTATTGAGTCTGTTTGATCAATGTCTCTTCGATGCTTTTTCGGATGCAAGGAGTTCAAGGAATGATTTTTAAGATTTAGCAGTTATAATTAATTAAATGAATAGTTTTTGATTCAATAAAGCGAGTGAAATGAAAGATTTATTCTCCTTTTTTACCAATCTTCCACAAATCAATAAAATCGTTTTTTTTATCGGACTGATTGGAATTATTGTGGGTGGAGTGGGGATTAATCTGTCACATGATGAATCAATGGTTCGACTTTTTGATAATATCCATTGGACTTCCGGTACCGTTGCAGCGGCAGTTTTGGCATTTTTTGGTTATTACCATAGTCGATTCTCTTCTTCGCAGAAGATAGCATATTGGTTTTTTCTTGGATTTACAGGCTACGCACTCGGCCAGATTATATGGGATATTCAAGCCCTCAATTCTTATGGTGCATTTCCATCTCCTTCTGATCTTTTCTATCTTTGGCTTGGGCCATGTATTGCAATGGCTCTTTATTATGAAGTGCATTCTCAAAATAAAAAAGTTAACCAAACCGTTTTTTGGTTTGATCTACTTGCACTAACTGTTGCTGCATTGACACTGATTTTGGTTTCCTACCTTCCTCGTACGGGAGGGCTTGATATTTTCTCAATGATGGTATTGGTGAGTTATCCCATCACGTTGTTGATACCCGTTATGATGGTAATATTAATGATTCCAAGTATGCGGTTACATCTCAATAGCCGTTTGAGTCTATTTTTGATTGGGATAACCGTTACGGCATGGAGTTGGATGCATTGGAATTCCATGGCACTTGATGGGGTTGCAACCAATGGGGCATGGTTTAATATTACATTTTCGATTGCCATTCTTATTGCGGGATTGGTTGTTTCGGATTGGAAACTGACGTTTTTTGAGAATGAAAAATTTGATCGATTTAGCGAAGCTTTCTTGCGATTCCTTCCGATCGTTACGGTCATTTTTTCGAGTATAGCAATCGTGATTGTTGGTTCCAATCCTCTCTCAAGTGCGTTGACAGAACAACTGGTTTATTTGGGTGGAGCCATCGTCATTGTACTGGCAATCTTCCGCCAAAGCCGTCTCCTGCAAGAGAGAGAACAGTTGCTTGAAGCACAGTCGGAAGTACTCAAATCGACTAATCTGATTAAGACAATTATCCAAACGGTTCCTCTTCGTATTTTCTGGAAAGACCGAAATCTCAATTATTTAGGGTGCAATGATCTGTTTGCCCGCGATGCAGGGTTTGAACACTCTGAGCAGATGATAGGCAAGAATGATTTTGAGATGGGCTGGAGAGATCAGGCCGAACTGTATCGTGGTGATGATTTTCGTGTGATAGAGTCTGGACAAGCAACGTTGGGGTATGAAGAACCTCAAACGACTCCTGATGGAAACCAAATTTGGCTTCGTACTTCTAAAGTTCCATTGATCGATACATTTACAGGAGAGGCAATAGGGATACTTGGCATCTATGATGACATTACGCTTCAGTATCAGACAACAGAACGATTGAATTTTGCATTATACGGTGCAAGCGATGGGTTATGGGACTGGAATATGCAGACCAATGCCGTCTATTATTCTCCACGATGGTTTCAAATGCTCGGGTATCAATATGGTGACTTTCCTGGGACTCTTGATACATGGGGTACATTAATACACCCCGAAGATAAAGAACAAACACTCTCTCAAATCGGAGATTATCTCGAAGGACGACTCGATAAATTTGAAATCGAATTTCGTATGAAACACAAAGATGGCTATTGGGTGGACATTCTTTCACGTGCAAAGTTTGCTACTGATGATCAAGGCAATATACTTGAACCGCACCGTCTTGTGGGTACGCATGTCGATATCTCTGAGCGCAAAAAAGCCGCTGAACAACTTAAAAAAAGTGAAGAAAGTTTTCGTTCCTTGTTTGATAGTCTCGTGGAAGCCGTGTATGTCCAAGATGAAAACGGTACATTTCTGGCTGTCAATGAGGGTGCATCACGGATGTATTTAAGACCAAAAGAGTGGTTTGTCGGAAAAAATCCTATGGATGTATCGGCCCCAGAGAAAAATGATTTAGATGCTTTAATACCACTGCATGCCAAGGCTTTTTCAGGAGAAGCGCAAACATTCGAGTTTTGGGGTATACGTTCTAATGGAGTGATTTTCCCCAAAGAGGTGCATCAAACAAAAGGTGAATGGTTCGGTCATAAGGTTGTTTTCACTGTTGCCATAGATATTAGCGAGCGTAAACGTCAGCAGAAACAACTTGAGCAAATTGCTCATTATGACGCTTTGACTAATCTTCCCAACAGGTTACTATTATCTGACAGACTGCATCATACACTTACTCAGAGTAGACGACATGGTTCGATAGTCGCAATTATTTACCTTGATCTTGACGGTTTTAAAGAAGTAAACGACATGTACGGGCATGAAACCGGTGACCATTTACTGGTTGCTATTTCTGAACGTTTAAAACAAGCCCTTCGTGAAGGTGAAACACTTTCACGGTTGGGCGGAGACGAGTTCGTAGCAATATGTCATAATCTTCATGATACTTCAGACATCAAACCGGTATTGGATAGATTGTTGCTTGCTGCTTCGACACCCATCACGGTAGATAGTTCTGAACTTGGAGTTTCTGCTAGTATAGGAGTAACATTTTATCCTCAGAAAGAGGAGATCGATGCAGATCAGCTGATTCGTCAGGCGGATCAGGCAATGTACGCCGCAAAACAATCGGGCAAAAATCGTTACCATATTTTTGATGCTGAACATGACCGAATATTACGAGTAAAACACGAAAAAGTGGAGAGAATACAGCAGGCTCTTAAAAATAGTGAGTTCATTCTCTACTATCAACCTAAAATTAATATGCGGACGGGTGAGCTTATTTGTGCTGAAGCCCTTATACGGTGGCAACATCCTGGACAAGGACTTATTCTTCCTCTTGAATTTCTTCCGATTATCGAAAATCATCCTCTGGCTGTTGAAATCGGCGAATGGGTCATCAATGAAGCGATTTCTCAAATAGAGCGGTGGCAAAAATTGGGGCTAGCTCTTCCCGTCAGTGTAAATGTCGGAAGCCGACAATTATTGCAAGGGGATTTTACTCAGCGGCTGGAAGTGATTCTTGCCCAGCATAAATCTTTTGATTCCTCTTTACTTGAAATCGAAATACTGGAAACGAGTGCGTTGGAAAATCTCAATCAAGCCTCTCAGATTATTGAGGAGTGTAAAACGATTGGAGTTTGTTTCGCTTTAGACGATTTTGGGACAGGGTATTCTTCTCTCACCTATCTCAAGCAACTTCCTGTCAGAACTTTGAAAATTGATCAAAGTTTTGTTCGTGATATGCTTGATGATCGTGATGATTTAGCAATTCTAGAAGGTATCATTGGTTTGGCCAAGGCTTTCGGTCGTGAAGTGATCGCGGAAGGTGTTGAAACTCATGAACACGGGGAAAAATTACTCATGCTTGGATGCGAACTTGCACAAGGGTATGGAATTGCACGGCCGATGTCGCCCGAAAACATGTTTGAATGGTCACAGAGATGGGAAAAAGATCATAAATGGCTGGTTTAGAAGTAGGGGAGGCGTGAAACATCGCCTCGAAAAGTTTACGCCTTTTTCATAAATGCGGCAACGAGAACAATGGTGCTGCCATTGATTTTTCCCTCGATATATCGTGCATCATCGGTAAGACGGATATTTTTAACAATGGTTCCGCGCTTTGCAGTGAAACCTGCCCCTTTGACTTCCAAATCTTTAATGAGGGTTACGGTGTCACCTTCAGCGAGGATGGTTCCGTTACTGTCGCGTTGTATAACCGCTCCGCCATCATTATTGCTCGCTGTGTTTAACATGCCCGCTTGCGCCCATGCTTTGACATCGTCTTCGAGGTACATCATATCGAGTTGATCTTGATCGCCCAAAGCGCTGAGAAGACGGTATGCCATAACTTGTACCGCAGGGACTTGGCTCCACATACTATCTGAGAGACAACGCCAGTGATCAGCATCTAAGTTTTGAGGATTTTCGATTTGGCTTTTGCAGGTTTCGCAGATATGGATTGATTGATCGGCAGATCCATCACTCGGAGCTACTTCAAAAAGGCTCAAGCCATCACTCGCTCCGCATAATTCACAGATGTTTCCGCTTCGCTCACTCAATGTTTGTTCAATGCTCATACAGTTACCTTTCATATATAAAGATACAATTATACCGTATTGCTAAGGGGTGTAGTTAATTCGGTCTCCATCGACGAGAACTTTACCGCCATTACGGAGAAGCTGAAGAGCGGTTAGTTCTTCGATGATCGTCTCTGTAAAGAGTGCTTTAAGATGCATAACAGAGAGGGTAAAGTCATCTCTTTTGGTTTTTTTTAACTCTTCCGCTAAAAGAGCAGGGGTGAGGTGTTTGCTATCGTAAGCCAGTTTGGCAAAACTGGAGGGAAACGAGACCTCGGTGATGAGGGTATGGATGTTGGGGTGCTCATCTAGTAATTCCCAAATGCGATCACATTGATAGGTATCAGCAGTGAATAAAATTTCTGCCCCTTTTTTATGAATGATATAGCCGCAGCTTCCAGGGGTATGGTTTGTCTTAAACGGGGTAAGTGTGATATTGTCCACCGAGTAGGGTTTTTCGAGATCGAGTTCGATGAGTTCTATGGTTTTATCCGTGTGTCCGATGAGGGTGATCTCTTCAAAGTTAGGCCAAACACGATGGTTAAAGATAAATTGTCGTAAATCATCGAGTGTCGCTTTTAATCCATAGATTTTGAGGGAAATACTTTTTTGGGTGACAAAGAGATCGGCGAGAAAAGGGATATCAATAATGTGATCAAGGTGCGAATGGGTGAGAAAAATATGCTCAATCGTAAAAACATCATCCCCGAAGGTGTTGATGAGGTTCCCTGCATCGATGACACAGTGCTCACTCACACGTAAGCAGGTTGTCCCCTGAGATGGGGTCCGAGTGCCACCAGTGCCTAAAAATTCAATGTTTTCCATATCTTCGCCCTTCTGCAATGAACGTAAATTATAATACAAATAATGTGAATTTACGTTTTAAAAATAGGTGGTTGTTTTATAAGCACTGAACGTTCGATAATTTGGAGCAAGTTGTGTTATCCTACTCTTAATTTAAACTCAATTAACGTTAACGCGCAAAGGAACCCGATGTCGCTCAAAGTTGTCCTCTCTCACAAAACCCATTACACTTTTGATAAACCGATAAATCTCTCTCCTCATGTGATCCGTCTTCGTCCCGCACCTCATAGCCGTACTCCTATCGAAGCATATTCACTGAATATTAAGCCTGATGATCATTTTATCAATTGGCAGCAAGATCCGTTCGGGAACTATTTGGCACGGATAGTTTTTCCTGAAAAAACAACTGAGCTTGCCATCGATGTCGAGGTTTTAGCAGAGTTAGTAAGCATTAACCCGTTCGATTTTTTTGTCGAAGAGTATGCGGCTAATTTTCCGTTTAAATATAAAAAAGAGCTCAAAAAAGAGCTTTCCCCTTATTTGGAAATCACTGAAGATGGAAAGAAACTTAAAAAGTTTCTTAAAACGCTTGATTTAACTTCTCGCCCGATGAATGATTTTCTCGTAGAACTCAATATGGCGGTTCATAAGCATCTAAACTATACCGTTCGTATGGAACCAGGGGTGCAGACGTGTGAAGTAACGTTGGGGAATAAACTGGGATCGTGTCGCGATTTTGCATGGTTGTTTGTTCAAGTGCTCCGACATCTGGGATTTGCGGCACGTTTTGTATCAGGGTATCTTGTACAGCTCTCTGCTGATGTCAC
>JBFYRD010000038.1:0-7069 GCA_041302405.1 Sulfuricurvum sp. | reverse complement strand
CCCTTATCAGCAAAGCCGCATTCGAAGAGAACGATCCCCTCAGCGTCGAAACTTTACGTCTTTTTTCTGAAATTTATGGAGCAGAAGCGGGTAATCTTGCCCTCAAGTGTCTCTCCATTGGCGGGGTGTACCTCGGCGGAGGAATCGCACCGAAAATATTGCCATTTTTGCAAACCGATACTTTTTATAGCGCGTTTATTTCAAAAGGACGCTTTGCACCGATGCTGCGTCAGATCCCGCTTAAAGTATCTCTAAATCCTGAAACTGCCCTTTTAGGAGCAGCCCATTTCGCCCATAAAGGGTAAAAGCTATAGGTGTATGTGTGCATTGCACGTTTGGACATCGTGGTTCAGCAACTCTTGAAAGGTGTTGACCTGAACCGGTTTACTGCATAAATAGCCTTGGAAATATTCGCATCCGTGTCTCTCTAGAAATTCAAACTGCTCGATTGTTTCCACCCCTTCGGCGATAACATCCAATTCAAAAATAGAAGCCATTGAGAGGATTGTTTGTACCAAAACCGCATCATCAACATCACTCATAATATCCCGAACGAAACTTCGGTCGATTTTCAGCGTCGTAAACGGTAATTTTTTGAGGTAGGCCAACGAGGAATACCCGGTTCCAAAATCATCCATTGAGAGAGAAATGCCTGCCCTGCGGAGACGATTCATTTTATCAATGACAATATCGACCTTGTCAATAATCATCGACTCAGTCAGTTCCAATTCCAGCATAGCAGGGACAATCCCCGTTTCAGCGACGATGCGGATTACTTTTTCAACAAAATCACTTTGTTTGAACTGAACGGCACTTACATTGACCGCAATGCGCTGAATGTGTGACTTGGTCACATGATTAGCACGCCATGTCACGAGCTGAGTACAAGCTTCACGCAGTACCCATTCGCCGATAGGGACAATCAATCCGCTCTCTTCCGCGATAGAGATCATATCATCAGGCATCACCAAACCCATCTCCGGATGATTCCATCGTAATAAGGCTTCAGCTCCGATAATTTTCTTCGTTTCGATTTCAATCACAGGCTGATAATAGAGTTCAAGTTCACCATTTTTAATCGCATGTCGAAGAGCATTTTCCATAAAAAGCCGTTTTTTGATCCACTGATCCATCTGTTCTTGATAAAAACGGGTGGTATTTCTCCCCTCTTTTTTCGCTTGATACATTGCTGTATCGGCAAATTTCAGTAAATCATCCGCATTTTGTTCCGGTGAATTCACCAAGGCAATCCCAATACTCGAACTGGTCACTATTTCTTCCATTAACCCCAGATCAAAAGGTTCAGAAAGAACTTCATGAATTTTCTCAGCTACCATTTCCGTATGTTTTGCCGCAATATGAGGATCATTGCCGAGTTCATTGAGTAAAATGACAAACTCATCTCCCCCAAGACGAGAAACAGTATCTTCTTCGCGACATATCGATACTAAACGGAGCGCTGTTTCTACCAACAATGCATCTCCGATATGATGACCTAGAGAGTCGTTAATGCTTTTAAAATGGTCTAAATCCAAAAACATGACTGCTATTATCGCACCATGCCGCCGATAATGTGTCAACGATTGCTCTATCCGGTCTTTCAAAAGAACACGGTTAGGAATATCGGTCAAGGCATCAAAATAGGCCTGATGCTTCATTTTCTCCTCGGCAAAAATCCGATCGGTAATGTCAGAAACGATCCCTACCCCACCGATAATCCCTCTGCTTGTATCATAAATGGGAGAGGTACGTAAATTAATATGGAGGCTGAGATTAGCAATCATGGTCTTATATGGACCCTCATAGAACCCTTTATTACCCTCAATGGCTGAGTGTAATGTACTGAATAAACAAACATCCGGTAATTGTTTCAAATCCAATCCGAGCATCTTCTCACGGCTGATTTTAAGAATTTGAAGCATCTCATTATTGGTTTCCACAACAATGAGATCCGTGTTATAGTAAAAAATACCCGCAGGAGCCTCTTTAAAGATTGTTTCAAAACGCTCTTCAGAGAGTTTTAGCGCTTCGGTTGCTTTTTGGTGGAGAATTTTCGACATTAAAGCATTTGTAATATTCACATTAATCCGCTTCGCCGCACTCACCAAAAGGAGAAAAAAGATGGCAACCAAAAGTCCCATCATTTGATATTCAAACCCTCCATGAAAAAACATAACTACAAATAAAGGAGTTAAGAGTAACAATAAAAATACTACCGCTACCAAAAACAGTGATGCCAAGGTTCCCGAAGCAATCGCAGAAATACCCGCTATGAGAAAAATAAGAAAGAATTGGTAGAGAGTATCTGGAGATTGATAAATGAAAAATGCTGTAGTTCCCCACACAGCCCCAGAAGTAAACATTACATACTTAAAACGTCTTTCCCATACAGCGGTACTGTATTTTTGCGGTTTATCTTGATACTCTTTAAGAAGCAAAAATCGCCAAATCAATGTACCTAAAATCGACAAAAACCACAATGTGATGGTTGAGAGTAAAGAGGGTTGATAATACATAAAGTAAACAACACAAGAACCAAACAATAGAGGATAAATCGAAGCAAACGCTTGTTTGTAAGCGATATTGACCTGTTCACTGCGGACGCGTTCATGCTCCGATGTGTCTAGTTCAGGCAAATAATCGTGCTGTATAAAAACCATAATTGAATCTTCTTGAGGCTAAAATCTTGACATAGGATAACGTAAGAGAGATGAAAAACAAATTCCGTTATGTTACAATTATGAAATGTATAAACTATTGCTGATGTTTCTTTCGTTTTTTACCCTCAACGCCTATGAATTGGCGGAAACCTATTTTTATGAAAATACCACAGTCTATTCCACCGATCTTTTTAAAGATTCACCAAAAAAATTCGAACTTCTCCAAATTCCTGAAGATAAAACACTTTATCGGGTTGATTCAAATATTATCGTCAAAAGTTTTGAGCTCAACGGTATCACCATCACCTCTGAAAATGTCCGTTTTGTCAATTTTACTAAAAAAAGCCCTATCGATTTCACTCCCTTAAAAACGCAACTCGAATCCCTGCTGCGCCATCACTATCCCACCATCACCATAAACGAGATCACGATAACCCCCAGAGGCTATTTACCGCCTATGAATAAAGCATTAAAAGGGGTTTTTGAAGATCGTTTATACCTCCACTCAGCGGGAACCTTTTATGTTATTGATGACAGCGGGCTGAGACGCTATCTCGACTACTCGGTGCGTGCCACCATCAATATCCTGCACACAAGCCAAAAAATTTCACGTCGAGAATCCCTTAGCGGATTCAACACCCTGCTCAAACCGACACCGTTTACGAGATTCAAAGATAAACCACTGATTGCTCTTCCTGATCACCCCTCTCGATTTCGCTCCAATCTAAAAGCTTCCCAACTCCTAACCTCCCGTAATATTGAACCTATTCCTCTCGTGTTAAAAAATGAAAAAGTGATTGTCGAGGTAAGAAGTGACGGGGTTATCGTTGAGTTTGGAGCAACCGCGACGCAAGAGGGATCACTCTATGATATTATTACGATCCAAAAAAGTGACGGCAAACGTGTCAAATCAAAAGTTATCGGAGAAAATCGGGTGGAATTACAATGAAAATCGTCGTAGGGATCAGCGGTGCGAGCGGAGCGGCATTAGGTCTTAAACTCGTCCGTGCCCTCCCCTCTGATGTGCAAAAGCACCTGATCCTTTCCGATCACGCCACCATCGTTTTAGAAAAAGAGGAAAACCTCACCCTCCATAAAAACGATGAAATCTGGGCTTCAGTAGCCTCAGGATCATATGGCGCTGATGCGATGATCATTACCCCGTGCAGCATGAATACCCTCGCCAAGATTGCTTGCGGCATTGCCGATAACCTGATTACCCGTGCCGCAGCTGTTATGATAAAAGAGCGCCGAACTCTTGTTTTGGCTCCGCGTGAGATCCCCTTTTCACCGATCGCTTTGGAAAACATGCACAAACTTTCCATGATGGGAGTCATCATCGCCCCCCCTGTACTCGCTTATTATGGTGACCAAGAGGATTTAGAATCTATGGAAAACTTTATGATTGGCAAATGGTTCGATCTACTCGGCATCAAAAACGATTTGTATAAACGCTGGAGTGATCACAATGCATAAAATCGCCCTCTACCCAGGAACATTCGATCCGATTACCAATGGTCATTTTGACATTATCGAACGGGGTATCAAGCTGTTTGATGAAGTGATCATCGCCGTTGCCGATTCTCATGAAAAGAAACCGATGTTTACCTTGCAAGAGCGCGTTGACATGGTTAAATTGGCAGTCAAAGATTTAGAACGGGTTCAGGTTGTCGGATTTGATAATCTCACCGTTGAACTTGCCAACACACTCGGAGCTACCGTTCTTATACGCGGACTTCGTGCGGTGAGCGATTTCGAGTTTGAACTCCAATTGGGATATCTCAATAACTCCCTCGATCCCAATATCGAAACGGTCTATTTGATGCCAAAACTCAAACACGCCTTTATCAGTTCCTCCATCGTCAGAAATTTGCTGAAATTCAACGGTAAAACAGTTCACTTACTTCCAGAACAAGTTCAAAATGTAATCGGGAGTATGAAATCATGTACGTTGCAATAGAGGGGATAGATACCGCTGGAAAAAGCACCCAGATCGAAGCGCTAAAATTGCATTTTCCTGATGCCCTGATAACCAAAGAACCTGGTGGAACCCCTGCTGGTGTGGATATCCGCAATATGGTGCTCTTTGGCAATCTCAAAAGTAAAATGGCAGAAATTTTACTCTTTTTAGCCGACCGTGCCGAGCATACCGAAGAAATCATATTACCGAATATGAATAAACTCATCATCAGTGACCGCTCTGCCGTATCAGGGATGGCGTATGCGAGTGTTCAAAATCTCTGTGATGAATCAACATTGGTATCGCTCAATCGTCTCGCAACCAACGGTACCCTACCAAATACGGTTTTTATCTTAAAACTGACACCCCAAGAGCTTGAGCATCGTTTGAGCCAAAAAGATCATGATGTGATCGAATCACGCGGAGTTGCATATCTCCTCAGTATTCAAGATGCTCTTATCGCATCTGCCTATGCTCTGGGTATCCAAACCCATGTAATCGATGCGACACAATCTATCGATACAATTACAGAAGAAATTACCACCCTTATTAAAGGAGCCTTATGATCCAATCTTTGCGCGGAATGAACGATATCCTCTCCGAAGACTATGAACGTTTTGAATATTTTATTGCTACTGCCTCTACTATCGCCAAACGATACGGATTTCACTACATCGAGACTCCTCTTCTTGAAGAGACGACACTGTTCAAACGCTCTGTCGGAGAGTCCAGCGACATCGTAGGCAAAGAGATGTATCAATTTATCGACAAAGGTGAAAACGATGTTTGTCTTCGCCCAGAGGGTACTGCAGGTGTCGTTCGTGCATTTGTACAACACAAACTCGATAAAAAAGGGGGAATCCACCGCTTTTATTATCATGGGCCGATGTTTCGCTATGAGCGTCCCCAAAAAGGGCGTTTGAGAGAGTTCCATCAGTTCGGTGTTGAGAGTTTCGGAGTTGATTCCGTCTACGAAGACGCGTTAATGATTATGATGGTTGCCGATATCCTCAAAGCGTTGGGAATCGGCTATCGCTTAAAACTCAATTCCCTCGGTGATCAAAATTGTATGCCAGAGTATCGCGAAAAACTTGTCAGTTTTGTAGAGAGTTGCGGTGATGCGATTTGCGGTGACTGTGAGCGCCGAAAATCGACCAACCCTATCCGTGTACTCGATTGTAAAAATGAAGCGTGCCAAAGCCTTTACGTTAACGCACCGAAATTGATAAACAATCTCTGCGAGGGATGCCAAAGTGATTTCGATACTCTTAAAACCATTTTAGACCAGCATGCTATCGCCTATGAGATCGATACGAATCTCGTTCGAGGACTTGATTATTATTCTAAAACGGCATTTGAATTTGTGAGTGACAATATCGGAAGCCAAAGTGCCATCGCCGGTGGCGGACGCTATGATCGCCTAATCGAATTTCTAGACGGAAAACCAACCCCTGCGGTAGGATTTGCGCTGGGAATCGAGCGGTTGATGGAACTCATCGTGATGCCAGAATCAGTACGTGAGGGATACTACTTCGGTGCGATGGATGGCGAAGCCATTACCCCTCTCCTTTTAGCAGCCGAAAAAGTTCGCCGTGTTCAAAAAGCGGTCGTCGAATACGAACCGCGCTCACTGAAAGCGCACCTCAAAGGAGCTGATCGTATTAATGCTCGCTATTGCGCCATAATCGGAGAAAATGAGCTGGTTCAAAACAGTATTTGGGTAAAAGATTTAGTCGAAAAAACCGAATCTCTTATCCCATTAAACGATTTTTTTGTATAAAGGGGATGAAGTGAAAACCTATGGAATAGATATTTGGGGCGAAAACAACTTTATGATTGATCAAGGGAAGATCAAAGTTAATTATAAGAGCTCCCCTTCTTTATTAGAAATTACCCAAAAGGTGAGAAAAACGAACCTTCGCGGACCGCTGATTTTACGCTTTCCCCATTTGATCGGTAAACAAATCGATCTTTTGTATTCTAACTTTCATCGGGCTATTTTTGAAAACGATTATACGGGTAAATTTCGGGCTGTTTTCCCCCTTAAAGTCAATCAATTTCCAGAAGCAGTCGATGCCATCGTCGAACACGGTGAAAAATACGGTTACGGTCTCGAAGCAGGTTCCAAAGCCGAGCTTGCCATCGCTATGGCAAAAACTGCTCTTGGCTCCCCGATTACTGTCAACGGATTCAAAGACGAAGAGATGGTACGCCTTGGATTTATGGCGGCACAAATGGGTCATGATATCACGATTACCATTGAAGGGCTAGGCGAGTTAGAGTGGATTATCGATGTAGCGCAATCGTGTAATCTCAAAATCCCCAATATCGGTATCCGTATCCGTCTTCAATCTGAGGGGAGTGGTATTTGGGCAAAAAGCAGTGGTTTAGGCTCTAAATTCGGTCTTACCTCCACTGAGCTCATCGAAGCGATGAACATGCTCCAAGA
>JBFYRD010000007.1:0-5212 GCA_041302405.1 Sulfuricurvum sp. | reverse complement strand
ATTTCGCCAACGGTGATATGGTTGGACACACAGGCAACTTTGAAGCGGCGGTTAAAGCGGTTGAGGCAGTTGATGTGCAGCTAGGGCGTATCGTTGAAACGGCACGCCGTAACGATTATGCGGTGGTGATTACTTCCGATCACGGTAACTGTGAAGAGATGCGTGATGACGCGGGCAACACGCTTACTAATCATACGGTTGGAAAAGTATGGTGCTTTGTAATGGCGGATGGGATTAGTAAAGTTCACCCTGGGGCGCTGAATAATGTTGCACCGACGGTTTTAAAACTGATGGAACTTGAAATTCCGTCCGAGATGGATGGGGCATTAATCTAACCTTCGTCATTCCCGCGAAGGCGGGAATCTAGCTGGATCCCCGCCTTCGCGAGGATGACAGAAAACAAAATCTACAAATAAGGATTCAAATGAAATTCACAGGTAAAAATGTATTGGTAACAGGTTCAAGCCGAGGTATCGGTGCGGAAGTAGCACGTGTATTGGCAGGCTATGGTTTGAAAGTATGGATCAACTACCGAAACGGTGCAGCAGCGGCGGACGCAGTAAAAGCGGAGATTGAAGCAGCGGGCGGAACTGCGGCAGTAATCGGATTTGACGTTGCGGATGAAGCGGCATTTGTTGATGCGATCAAAACGATCGTGGATGCGGACGGTGAACTCTCATATCTGGTTAACAATGCAGGAATTACGAAAGATGGATTGGCCATGCGTATGAAAAGCGATGATTTTATGGCGGTTATCAATGCAAATCTTCTTTCGGCATTTGTCGGATGCCGTGAATCTTTTAAAGTAATGCGAAAACAAAAATTCGGTGCGATTGTCAACATTGCATCGATTGTCGGTGAAACAGGTAATGCAGGGCAAACGAACTATGCGGCTTCCAAAGGGGGCGTCATCGCTATGACAAAAAGTTTTGCCCAAGAAGCTGCATCAAGCGGTATCCGTTACAACACGGTCACTCCGGGATTTATCGCAACTGATATGACTGATGTACTTAGCGAGGAGATCAAAGCAACGTTTACCTCTAAAATCCCGATGGGACGTTTCGGAGATCCAAAAGAAGTGGCAGAAGCAACGGCATTCTTGCTTAGTGATCATGCGAGTTATGTAACCGGAGAGACACTCAAAGTTAACGGCGGGATGTTTATGTAAGGGAAAACTTCCCCTCTTAAGATAAATATGTTATAATTTGATGATTTTATTCATAGGAACAGGAGCTATTATGGCACTTATCGACGATATTAAAGAAGTAGTGGTTGAGCAATTGAGCGTAAACCCGGACGAAGTTAAAGAGGATTCTAAATTCGTAGAAGATCTTGGCGCTGACAGCCTTGACGTTGTTGAATTGGTAATGGCTCTTGAAGAGAAATTCGATATCGAAATCCCTGATGACGAAGCGGAAAAAATCCAAACCGTTCAAGATGTTATCAACTACATCCAAAGCAAAAACTAAAAACCCTTATCGAGGCGAATGCCCCGATAACCTCAATCAATAACATGGTCTAAGAGTTTGGCTTAATGGAGCCAAAGTTTCAGACCATCCACCATCAGGAGAGAATGTGAAAAGAGTAGTAGTAACCGGAATGGGAATGATCAATGCCCTTGGTCATGATAAAGAGAGCTCATTCAAAGCAATTTGTGAAGGTGAATGCGGGATCGATATGATCACGATTTTTGATGCTTCAACGCAAAGTGCTCAAATTGCCGGTGAGGTAAAAAACTTTGATCCTGAATCGGTTATGGACGCTAGAGAAGTGAAAAAAGCGGACCGTTTTATCCATTTGGGGATAAAAGCAGCTCAAGAAGCGATGATTGACGCTAATTTTCCTGAAGACTTTAATAAAGAGCGTTTCGGAATCGATGCAGCATCTGGTATCGGCGGACTTCCGTCGATCGAGAAAAACTCGATCATTCTCGAAACCAAAGGGCCGCGTCGTATCTCCCCATTTTTCATTCCTGGTGCATTGGTAAACATGCTCGGCGGTTTCATCACGATTGATCACGGTTTGCAAGGGCCGAATCTTTCTGCAGTAACGGCGTGTGCAGCAGG
Organism: Sulfuricurvum sp.; assembly: GCA_041302405.1. GTDB lineage: Bacteria > Campylobacterota > Campylobacteria > Campylobacterales > Sulfurimonadaceae > Sulfuricurvum. Next base: position 3,146 of record JBFYRD010000007.1, on the reverse strand, counting down.
TACTCATGCGATCAGTGAAGCGGCAAAAACGATTATGATCGGCGGTGCGGATCAAATGCTCGTAGTTGCTGCAGAATCGGCGATCACCGGTGTCGGTATCGGCGGGTTCGCATCAATGAAAGCGCTCTCTACACGTAATGATGATCCGAAACATGCGTCACGCCCTTTTGATGCTGAGCGTGACGGATTTGTAATGGGTGAGGGCGCAGCGGCGTTAGTTCTCGAAGAGTATGATGCGGCAGTGGCGCGCGGAGCACGTATTTATGCTGAACTGATCGGTTTCGGTGAAAGCGGTGATGCAAACCACATCACGACACCAAGCCTTGAAGGTCCTCTAAGAGCTATGAAAGCGGCACTTCACATGGCAGGTAATCCGAAAGTGGATTACGTTAATGCGCATGGAACCAGTACTCCGACAAACGATAAAAATGAGACAGCTGCTCTCAAAATCGCATTTGGCGGGAAAGAGAATTGTCCGCCTGTAAGTTCGACAAAAGGTCAAACAGGTCACTGTCTCGGGGCAGCCGGCGGTATCGAAGCGGTTGTCAGCATCATGGCAATGCGCGATGGTATTATCCCTCCAACCATCAACTATGTGAACCCGGACGAAAACTGTGATCTGGATATTGTCCCTAATGCAGCGCGCAAAGCGGAACTTAACGTTGTTATGAGCAACTCATTTGGATTTGGCGGCACTAACGGTGTCGTTATTTTCAAAAAAATATAAGAGGGCAAGCCGTTGGCTACCTATTTAGATTTTGAACAGAATATTCGTCAAATCCAAGAGGAGATCATTGCCGCAGAAGTGCGTTATGATCACCATGCGGTAGAGATCCTCAAGCAGGATTTGGACAAAGAGGTTCAAAAAACCTACGCGAATCTCTCTCCGTATCAAGAGCTGCAGCTTGCACGTCATCAAGATCGTCCTTATGCGCTTGATTACATCAATCTGCTTTTGGATAAAAAGTATGAGATTCACGGAGATCGTCATTTTAGAGATGACCTCTCTATTATTTGCTATATGGGCTACATTGGTGATGAGCGTGTTATGGTTATCGGTGAGCAAAAAGGGCGCGGAACGAAAAACAAGCTCAAGCGTAACTTTGGTATGCCTCATCCCGAGGGGTACCGCAAAGCACTGCGCGTGGCAAAAATGGCAGAGAAGTTCAATATCCCGCTTCTAATGCTGATCGACACTCCGGGTGCCTACCCGGGTCTGGGTGCTGAAGAGCGTAACCAGAGTGAAGCGATCGCCCGTAATTTATTGGAACTTTCAAACCTTAATACCATTACCGTCTCTGTTGTGATCGGTGAAGGGGGAAGCGGCGGAGCACTCGCAATCGGTGTTGCCGATCGTCTTGCTATGATGCGCTACTCAGTATTTAGCGTTATCTCTCCAGAGGGATGTTCGGCTATTTTGTGGAACGATCCGACCAAAGTAGAAGCAGCAACTAAAGCGCTAAAAATCACCTCTGCGGACCTTAAAGAACTCGATTTGATCGATGATATTGTGGATGAACCGCTTATCGGTGCACATCGCGATAAAGAGGGGGCGGTTAATGCGCTCAAAACTTATTTCATGACCCAAGTGAATGATCTGCGCAAGCTCAGCAATACAGAACGTCTGGATAAGCGGTATAACCGTCTTGTCGGAATGGGTCGATATTCAGAATAAGGATTTACCTTATTCTACCACCTTCTCTTCTTTTTTTACTTTTGGTCTTTTTAACCGCTTTGCTTCTTTCGAAAATGAAATCAATTCTTCCGTATTATGAATAGTATGCGGGATAAGTGTTAGGGTCCTCTTTAGGAGCTTTGTGGTGGTCATTGCATCTGAAAGTGCTCGATGATGGGTTGCTTCTTTATAAAGTTCTAACTGCTCATTGAGATACTTCAACCCGTAACGCTCAGATTCAATGGTTCTCTCAGCCAAATCGATGGTGCATATAGAACGGTTGAGAAGTTTTTGCAAACCGACTCGCTCCATCATGGCAGAGACGAAACCATAATCAAATTTTGCATCATGCCCAACAAATATTGCATCTCCTAAAAAAAGACGAAACTCACGCATCACTTTTCCAAGTGCCGGAGCTTTTAGTGTTTGTGCAACGCTAATACCTGTGATTTCTTGGATTTGTGTAGAGATATCGTTGCAATAGACTAAGCTTTCATAGGTATCGATGATATAGCCGTTTTGGAGTTTAACGGCACCAATTTCGATCACCTGATCGCGGGAGGGTTTTGAGCCGTTTGACTCAACATCAACGATACAAAAAAGGGTATCATCAACACTTTTGAGGGCACTTTCAAAGAAGTAGAGGTCGTTGTTCACGATTAGGTTCATCCCCTGTGCTTTTAAAAGCTCAAGGGTAAATTCACAATCATCTCCCAAACTCTCTTCAAACTCTTTTTTAGGAATACCGTTTTTAGAGAGGCGCGACAGTGTTTTGGGATTGAAGATACTCACATTTTTGCCTTGCGAATAAATGAGCGGACACGATCGTGATCTTTCTTCCCCTTTGAGGCTTCAACGCCACTACTGACGTCAACCCCATAGAAACCATAAGAGCCAAGAGCGGCCACGTTATCCGCATCAAGACCGCCGGCAAGGATGATTTTTGAGCAGTCTACACCATCAAACCATTCGAGATTGAGCCGTTTTCCGCTTCCTCCGTACGCTTCGCAGTAAGCGTCAATAAGACGGTATTCATCTGAATATTCAAGAATATCATCACGTTTTTGAGCACGGATAACACGCAGCGCGGGGAAATTGATCTGAGTGAAAAACAAATCTTCGACATCAAAATGAATTTGTGCGAGGGAACATCGTGTCTCTAAACAAACCAAGCGGATATGTTCGGGAGAGCAGTTTACGAAAAGGGCTACTTTCTCAACGAAAGGGGGGAGCTTTTCGATTATTACTTTGGCATTTTCAGGCGAGATGTAGCGAGGTGATTCGGGGTAAAAAACAAATCCGAGTGCATCGGCACCGGAATCGATCGCTTGAATGGCGTCTTCATAATTCGTTATACCGCAAATCTTGACCCGCATCGTTAGACTTTTAGGCTTTCGATAGCGGCTTTATAATCGGCTTGTCCAAATACATAGCTCCCCGCAACACAAACATCAACTCCGGCATTTTTCAG
>JBFYRD010000036.1:0-3657 GCA_041302405.1 Sulfuricurvum sp. | reverse complement strand
GCTAAGATAACGTTAGCTGAAATTTATGCAAAAGGATTTGCGGGAGGAAGTCGTAAAGAAGCGGCTGAATTGATTCGTGAAGTTCTCTCCACTACCGGAGGGGAAGAAGCTTATGATGTCTACAGCCGTTATGATTTAGGAAATGTGAAATAAATAAAGGGGGTGTTTTAATACACCCCAGAAGCTTTCTCTTTGTAAGAATCAAACATTTCATCTTGCGCAGCAGGTGCGATTTGGAAAAAGCTATCCAACTCACGATGTTTGGATTGTAAAAGAGTTTCAAATTCATTTTGGGTAATCGGAATATTATCTTGGAATTTATCGAGTAATAAGGTGTTGTTCCCTAAAAGAACAAGATAGCTCATGGTTCCATAATCGAGCATCGCGACCGTATGGGATGAATCCAATGTCTTTTGGAAGCGAATATGTATCCCTCCTGCATCAGTAGATGTTTTCATTCCCGGTATCGGAGACGATTTTGGTTCCGTTGGATTTTTGTTAAAGAGCCATGGTGTTTTTGGTTCATTATGCATCGTTTCAGCACGTTTGGCAATATTTTGTTTTAGCCAAAATAAAATACCAATCCCGATGACTAAAATACCGATGACCACATAATAACTTTGTTCAAATTCACCGTCTGATTTTGTAGGGAGACCTTGCAGTGCGGTTTCATCGACGGGCGGTGTTGAGTCGAGTGTTTCAGCAGAGACGGGGTGCATAAAACGGAGACGTAGACCATAAGAATCGGATGTCTTAGACGCTTGCATCGAGACGCCATTACTCACTACCGCTACAATCTCAATGTTTTCACCTTGGGGCGCAATGGTGAGCTTTCCTAGGTATTTAGAGTTAACATCTTTAATTTTCGGTGATTCGATAAAGGCCTCTTCGAGCTTAATGACAACGGTATTGCCTTGACGGTTTTGACGGAGAACACCTTCATAAGGGGTGTCAAAGGTGAGCATAACGTCAACACGGTCGTTGCGGTCATAAACGTTATAGCTTAAAACTTTGGCACCCCATAACAGTGCCGGGAGAAGAAGTAGGGGAAGTAAGTATCTCATAGTCTCTCTTTTGAAAGGTAGTAAAGTACGGCACTCGAATCGAGTACTTCATTAATCCGTATTGCTAAATTTTTTTCATACACCATTACTTCACCTTTACCGATAATGCGACGGTTTACATAAGATTCGACACTTTCACCGGCGGGTTTTCCCAAATCAATGACCGAACCTTTTTCGAGTTTTAAAATTTCTCCCAACGAAAGGGTGGTTTGTCCTAAGTCAGCAACAAACTCCACTTCCATATCAAGTAATCCCTCATAATCCATCCATGAAAGCTCTTTGATTGCATCAAAGGGATGATCTTTTGAAAGAGAAGAGGGTTGAGATGGAACGGTTTCATTCATTTTTTAGAGCCTTTTTAGCGCAATCATCATTTCGCCATTATCAATACTGAGGTGCTGAACTTCTTGTAATTCACCCTTACTCGTATCAGCAGATATGAAAAAAGGGGTCATAATAGTGATCGTTATTTCATACGATTCTTCTGCTAACACTTGTGCGCTTCCTACAATCATATTGGTTGTTTCCAAAAGCATATCGATAAGCGTTTGTTCATCACTTTCATCTTCACCTAAAAATGTTTCGCTAATCCGTTGCATCAACGTTTCATCACATCCGATATAGACTCGGTGCAGGGCAGCATTTTTTTCTTCTATATCAATATAAGCAAGAAGTGTTCTCTTTTTTTGACTACTCTCAATACGTTCAAATGGCAACCGTAGTTGGTGTTGACAAAAATTTTCAGCTGCATGAACAATGATAGGTAACATCGTTTTCTCATTTCGGGTGTATTAGGTTGGAAGATTGATTATACCGTAAAATCAAGTGAACGAAAAGGGGGTTGCTTGAAGCACGAAGAGAGTATAATCGCGCGGAATGAACTTTTGAAGAATTATTTTCAACTAAAGTGATGGTATGACAATAGAATTGGCTCTTTTAGGACTTGGTGTCGGTATCCTCTCCGGTTTTTTCGGAATCGGCGGCGGTACGGTTACTGTTCCGATCTTGCTCTATCTTGGTTTCGATATTAAAGAAGCAATCGGTATTTCGCTCATGCAAATGGTGGCAGGATCGTTAATGGCTGCGTGGATTCATCACAAGAAACAGACGTATGTGGTTAATGATATCAAATATTTCGGTTATGGCGGGGTACTTGGTGCCATGGTTGGAGGAGTTTTCGTCAAAATCTTGGATGAAACGATTCTTGAATGGCTCTTTTTGGGAATTGTTGCTTTTACGTTGGGGCGTTTAGCTTTTTCATCTCCCGTTCCAAAACGTCCGGAAGTGATCAATCGACCTCTTTACACTACCATTGGTGCAGGAATTGGGGTATTCTCGGGGATGCTGGGAGTAGGGGGTTCTATCCTTATGACGCCGATATTGGTGAGTTTTATGGGCTTTCCTCTGAAAAAAGCGTCGGCGGTAGGACTTTTCTTTGTTATGTTTACCTCTATTTCGGCTTTTGGAACCTTGCTCTGGCTGGGGATGATTAATCTTCATGCGGGATTGATTATGGGGCTGAGTTCACTGCTTGGGATTATGATGGGGATTTGGCTTTTAAATCTTGTTAAAATAAGTCAATATAAGCAGATATTGGTCGTTTTTTATATCTTTATTTTTGCCATTACGGCATACAAACTGATTGCGGGGTAAGATTTATGGATAAAATTAAAATTATTGGTGCGCGAGAACACAATCTCAAAAATATCTCTTTGGAAATTCCAAAAAATAAATTGGTAGTCTGTACTGGAATCAGCGGAAGCGGTAAATCGACGTTGGCGTTTGATACCCTTTATGCTGAAGGTCAACGCCGTTATATCGAATCTCTTTCATCCTATGCACGACAGTTTTTGGATCGCGTTGGAAAACCGGATGTTGATAAAATCGAAGGACTTACCCCTGCTATCGCAATTGATCAAAAAACGACTTCCAAAAATCCGCGCTCAACGGTAGGGACAATCACTGAGATTTATGACTATTTACGTCTTTTGTATGCTCGTATCGGGATTCAACACTGTCATCTCTGCGGTAAAAAAATCTCAAAAATGTCGGCACAAGACATTATCGATCAAGTACTCAAGCTCCCTGATGGAGCAAAGATAGTTATTTTAGCACCGCTGGTACGTGAAAAGAAAGGCTCATTTGCCGATATCCTCGAATCATTGCGTCATAAAGGATACGTGCGGGCAATGGTTGATGGCGTTATGGTCCGTTTAGATGAAGAGATTGAACTCTCCAAAACCAAAAAACATACCATTAAAGTGGTCATCGACCGTCTCATTATTAAAGATGACAACCATGACCGTGTAGCACAAGACGTCGAAAAAGCGCTCAAAGAGAGCTATGGAGAGGTAGAGATCGAGATTCAAAACCATGATGAAGTGGGAATGCATGAAAAGCTGATCCACTACAGTGAACACAGTGCATGTTTTGATTGTAAAGTAAGTTTTGATCCCTTAGAGCCTCTCTCGTTTTCGTTTAACTCACCTAAGGGAGCGTGTTCAGAATGTGACGGTTTAGGGATTCGCTACGCTCTCGATTATGACAAGATTATCGACTCTGAACTTCCGATAGAGAAAGGGGCGATTAAAAT
>JBFYRD010000035.1:0-4672 GCA_041302405.1 Sulfuricurvum sp. | reverse complement strand
TTCTAGAGAGTGTCGGAAATCCTAATATGCGCCTTCCCGATATTGGTAAAATCGCTGAGATTGCGAACCGATATGGAGTTGTATTCATGGTGGACAACACCTGTACACCGCTTAGTATTGCCCCCTTGTCTTTGGGAGCTGATGTAGTTGTTTACTCTACTACCAAAATTATTACGGGGAATGCGTCATCACTCGGCGGAGCGGTTGTATATCGTGCTATTGCCGAGGGTGAGGATAAATTAAAAGGGGATCGCTATAAAGACATTCACCCTTTTATTAAAAAAATGGGTTCTATGGCATTGATCGCGGTTGCTAAAAAGCGTGCAATGAGAGATTTCGGGATGTCGGCGAATGGATTTGGCAGTTACCTCACCTTGTTGGGATTGGAAACATTGCCATTACGCCTTGATCGAATTATCACAACGGTAGAGAGTGTTGCCAAAACGCTTAATGAGAAAGGGTTCAATGTTAACCATCCGTGCTTAGAACATCATCCTCATCACGAACGTTATCTGAACCAATTTTCCAATGGATGCGGAACCCTGCTAACGATTGATATGGGATCTAAGGAAGCAGCATTTGAATTCTTGAACCGTTCAAAATTGATTACGATTACCGCTAATATCGGAGACAGTAGAACATTGGGGCTTCATATGGCATCGACTATTTATCGTGACTTTGATGATGAAACCAAGGAGTTTTTGGGGATTACTCCTGGACTTATCCGTATTTCAATCGGCTTGGAAAGTGCTGAAGCGATTATCGAAGATTTTGTAAACGCGGTAAAAATTTAAAAAGATTCGGTATAGTTCAATTATGGCGACAAAACATGAATATTCAACAAGTTTAGAAACGATTTTAGAGCACCCGAAGCAGTACAATGTTTTTTTGCTTAATGACGATTACACATCGATGGATTTTGTGGTCGATATTTTGATGAAACTTTTTCGTAAAAACTTTCAAGATGCCCATCGAATTATGATCGAGGTGCACAAATGCGGTCGTGGTTTGTGCGGTGTTTACCCTTATGAAGTTGCGGAGACAAAAGTACATCAGGTTGGGACATTGGCACGTGAAAACGGATTTCCCCTAAAAGCGATAATGGAGGAGGCATAAACATGGTCAGCACGGAACTCAATGCAATTTTCCAAAAAGCAGTTGCCTTAGCACGCCATCAGCGGCATGAATATCTTACCATTGAACATGTGATGTTAGCTCTTTTGAATTCTCCTGAGGGTGAAGCAATTATCAAAGCATGCGGTGCGGATGTCGAGATTATTCGAGAATCGTTGGGTGCGTATTTGATACAAACGATGGAACCACTGCCTGAGGATACTGAGCAAGAGCCTTTTGAGACGGTAGCGCTGGCCAGGATGATTGATGGGATGATGCATCATGTACGAAGCGCTCAAAAAGAGTATGCCGATGTGGGAGATCTCATTGCAGCCGTGTACGAAGAACATCATACCTATGCCTGTATGCTCCTCGAAGAGTATGGGATCAGCCGCGTTGATGTTCTCGAAGCGATATCGCATCGCGATATGGAGAGTGTTCAAGAAGATGCACATAGTGAGGGGGCTCTTCAAAAGTATGCGATCAATCTGATAGAACAAGCCAAAAAAGGGAAAATTGATCCTGTGATCGGCCGTGTCAATGAGATTGAGCGTGCCATTCAGACGTTATGCCGCCGCAAGAAAAATAATCCTTTATTGATCGGTGAACCGGGCGTTGGTAAAACAGCGATTGCTGAGGGGTTGGCATTGCGTATCCTCTCTGGTAATGTCCCTGCGTTGCTCGAAGATGCTGAGATATTTGCCCTCGATTTAGGGGCAATGTTGGCGGGAACAAAATATCGGGGTGATTTTGAGAAGCGTCTCAAAGCGGTGATGGATGAGGCCGCAGAGCACCGAAACGCAATTTTATTTATCGATGAGATTCATACGATTGTCGGAGCGGGTGCTGTTGGCGGAGGGAGTATGGATGCCTCTAATCAGCTCAAGCCTGCACTTGCTTCGGGAGTACTCAAATGCATGGGGGCAACAACGCATGCCGAATACCGAAGTGTCTTTGAAAAAGATCGTGCCCTTAGCCGCCGTTTCGCCCGTATCGAAGTGGGTGAACCGAGCGAAGAGGAGAGTTTTTTAATCCTCAAGGGATTGCGTGCACGGTATGAAAAACACCATGGGGTGAAATACAGCGATAAATCATTGCGCTCAGCCGTAGAACTCTCAAAAAAATATATTACGGATCGTTTTTTACCTGATGTTGCTATCGATCTGATCGATGAGGCTGGGGCGTCGTTTCATCTTAAAACGCACAAGCGCACTACGATAACTCCTCATGATATCGAGACGGTTATCGCAAAAATGACGGGGATACCTACTTCTAAAATGGGTCTGGATGAGCGTGAAAAGCTCGCTTCACTAGAGAGTGATCTAAAAGCGCTGGTTATTGGGCAAGATGGTGCTATTGAACAAGTGGTTAAATCGATTAAGCGCTCATACGCAGGTCTTAGTGCACCGCAAAAACCGATTGCCTCGTTTTTATTCTCTGGTCCTACGGGAGTAGGTAAGACAGAACTTGCGAAATCGTTGGCCGAAACATTGGGGATCTATTTTGAGCGGTTTGACATGTCCGAATATATGGAAAAACACGCTCTTAGCCGTCTTATTGGTGCCCCTCCGGGATATGTTGGATTTGAGCAGGGGGGATTACTGGTCGAGACGGTGCGAAAACATCCGTACATGGTTTTGTTGCTCGATGAGATCGAAAAGGCTCACCCTGATTTGATTAATGTCTTGCTTCAAGTAATGGACAGTGCAACCTTGACCGATAATACGGGGTTTAAAGCCAACTTCGCCAATGTCGTCCTTGTTATGACATCCAATATTGGAGCGACTGAGCGTACTGTAATGGGCTTTAATGCCGATAGCACAATCTCACGTCATGAAGCACTTAAATCGTTTTTCACTCCTGAATTTCGTAACCGTCTCGATGGGGTTATTGAGTTTGGGACATTGTCTATGAGTGTTGTCGAGGGGATTGTGGATAAATTTATCGCTCAGCTCAACGATCAGTTAAAACCTAAAAAAGTGACGGTAACACTGAGCGATAAAGCAAAAGCCTATATTGCGAAAATCGGTTATGACAAAGCGATGGGAGCACGCCCTCTGGGGCGTGTTATCTCGGAAAAAATCAAAGATCCTCTGGTGGATGAGATGCTCTTTGGGCGTTTGGCACAGGGTGGTAAAGTGTCGGTTGATTATACCGATGAGCTGCTCTTCGATTATGCGGTATGATCCCGAAACTCACCTATCATCTCTCGTTTCCCAATCCTCTTAATGCTTCAGAGGAGGGGATCGTCGCTTATGGCGGTGATCTCTCCCCTTCACGTCTTATGTTGGCATATCGTTCGGGTATATTTCCGTGGTACAGTGCAAAAGATCCGATTTTGTGTTGGTCGCCTAATCCGAGGCTCATAATGGAGCTGGATGAATTAAAACTAAGTCGGTCGTTACGCAAAAAAATTCCCCAATTTGAGATTCGTTTCGATACCGCTTTTTCACAGGTGATTCGTGAGTGCTCAATTGCACCGCGCCGTGGACAGAGTGGGAGCTGGATCGTGCCGGAGATGATTGAGGCGTATGAGGAGCTTCATGCCCTAGGGTATGCACACAGTGTCGAGGCGTATCAAGAGGGTGTTTTGGTCGGGGGGCTTTATGGGGTGAGTGTCGGAGGGGTATTTTGCGGTGAATCGATGTTTGCCAAAGTCTCCGATGCCTCAAAAGTTGCTTTTGCTGTTTTGGTGAACCGGTTGAGGGGCTGGGGGTATGATTTTATCGATTGCCAGGTTCCCACCAATCATCTCAAAAGTTTAGGGGCTAAAGAGATTTCGAGAAAAGCTTTCTTGCAACGGCTCTTTAAATCATCGCTTGTCTCTTCGGGTGAAATGTATTGGGATGTAGGAATTTTTTAAGGTGTATTTACCTATACTCGTCGTTAATTTTTATGAAAAAGGGGTTTATATGAAAAAAGTTTTGATCAGTATCGTAGCAGTTGCTGCACTCGCGACAGCAGGTTTTGCAACCGTTAACTCTCAAACAGGGTGTGGTCTTGGATCACAAATCATCAAAGATGACAGTTCTGCGGTTATGTTGGCGCTTCAAGCAACAACAAACGGTACGTCTGGAAACCAAACATTTGGTGTAACATCAGGTACATCAGGGTGTAAAAAAGCACGATTTGTTATGAATGAGCGTGCGGCAGAATTTGTTGCATCAAACATGGATCAACTCTCTCGTGAGATTGCTATAGGGCAAGGTGAAAGTGTTTCAACTTTGGCAGAACTTTTGAATGTTGAAAACAAAGCAGAATTTTCATCAGCACTTCAAGCTAATTACAATGCTATTTATACAAGTGAAAAAGCTGATATGGCAACCGTTCTCGATAACGTATCTACTATCGTAGGTTAATCCTTAAATTAATGGTCGTATCTTCCGTCATTCCCGCGAAGGCGGGAATCCAGCTACTGATTTTTTTCAAGATGGATCTCCGGGTCAAGCCCGAGGATGACGAGAGGGTGATTTTTGTTAGTTAATTTTTTTCTTCTTCTATTATGTGCACTGAGTTTATCGCTCTTCGCGACGACGACCGATGAGCTGATTGCACAAGC
>JBFYRD010000006.1:0-10031 GCA_041302405.1 Sulfuricurvum sp. | reverse complement strand
TCACGCACAATTTTGATTCATATACTTCAGGTAGGGGTTAAATATCCCTATCGTAGCTTATATTAAATCAGATTCAACACTCACATTTCATATCAGAGGCTTTAAACCCTTCGGCAATCTGACGATGGGTTAGAAAAAACTCATCGACTACGGCACGAAAATGCTCAGGATCGTCAATACGGTTTACGAGATCACGCAGCGCCGATGCCCCTTCATACCCTTTGGAATAGGTATGGACGTGTTTTCGAAATGTTACAACACCACGAGGACCATAAAAACGGACCATACCATCCAAATGTTCCATAATTATCGCGTGTTTGATCATCGGATCGACGGTCGCACTTCCGGTTTTTAGCTGATGAAAAATCCAAGGTGCCCCGACCGCTCCGCGACCGATCATCACACCATCAGCTTTGGTATGTTCTAACACCCATTGCGCTTTTTCAAAAGAGTCAATATCCCCATTCGCAATAACAGGAATACTCACAGCCGCTTTAATCTCAGCGATGGCATCGTAATCAACCGGAGCTTTAAATTTCCCAGCACGGGTACGTCCGTGAACGGCAAGAAAATCAGCACCACACTCTTGCACTAATCTAGCAATCTCAATATGATTTTTCGATTCAAATCCCAGACGAATTTTGACGCTCAAAGTCGATTTATTCGATGTTTTTTTAATCGTCTCGATAATGTTCGCCATACGAGGCAAATCGGCTAAGAGGGAACTTCCTGAACCATGAGAAACGATTTTAGGGACCGGACATCCACAATTTAAATCGATGATATCAATATCCTCGACGGTGTTTAGTATTTCAACCGCGCGACGGACAATATCTTCTTCAGAACCGGCGATTTGAACCGAATACGGATCTTCATTCGGACTTCGTTCTAACATTTTAAATGTTTTAGCAGAACCGTGTGCGAGGGCATTGGAACTGAGCATTTCACTCACCGTTAAATCAGCACCGAATTTTTTGACAACGTTGCGAAACGGCAGATCGGTATATCCGGCAAGTGGAGCGAGTGCATATACGGGGGTGGAAAAATCAAGTTTGGAAGTCATAAAAATTACCTTGGAGAGTAAGGCAGTAAAGAAATACTACCTTATAATATCAGTTAACAACTCGGTCTTAAAAAGATAGCGATATCATAATGTTTATTCGCTTTTTTCAAATCACGATATGCTTTGAAAATTAAATAGTCATTGTGTGCCGTGCTATTGAGAATTTCATTTGCTGTATCAATCATTTGCAAATCATAAAGGGTATACAAATACCCCTCCATCGCATCATCATTATGTTCACTTAACATTTCAAACAAGCGAATACGTTGTTCTGGCACCATGTTTTTAGACATAGCTTCAGAGAGATCGATCCAATCCTTGCCACTGAGTTTTAGCGAGCTGAAAATCGTTGCCAGCTCTTCATTGCTGATTTGAATCCCGTTTTCACTCGCATTAATGCGTTGAACGAAATCAATCAAAGAAGATTTTGTAAAGAGATGTTTGAATTTTATTATAGAACCTACAGAAGCGGTTTTAACATAAGATTCATAAGCTTTTGCACAGACAATTTCACCATAGCTATCAGGTCGTGAGAGAATGCTGTCAGCATCCATTTCACCACGCTCAAATCGGTTCAAATTATTTTGAATAGCAATGGATGTTGTTGAAGGCAAATGGAATTTTTTTATATCTACTTTTTTCTTCTCTTTAACATCACGCATCAATTCAAGTGCTTCATCGATTTTTTCATTACCTACGATACGAAGTGTTTCATAAGGGAGGATCAAAGCGTTATCGATCAGTTTTCCCATCAGTTTATAAGCATCACTTTTGTACACATAGTTACGATCATTCATTCCGAGTAATGAATCACGAAGTGCATCAATCATCTTTTCGTGATCTTTACTCAAACGACGCAGTTTATAATTACCAACCAATGCATAAACACCCATATGGAGCAAACTGGCAAGGTACATGATGATTAAAGGGACAACGACCCAAAATGCAACCGGAAGATTCGGAAAGTGCATCCCCAACAAATCAAATGATAATGACCCATTATCGATTGAATAGACCGCAACAGCGACCAAAATCATCAAGATAAAGGATGCGATGCTATACCGTTTCAGTTGCATTTTTTCTCCCTATTAGTGTTTATTTTTTTCTACGATTGGACGGCACACGATACAATATTTAGCGTGTGGTTTTACTTTTAAACGCTGAAAACCGATATCATCTTCACACATTTCACAAATACCGTATTGTTTGGACTTAATCTTATACAAAGCAGCTTCAATCTCTTCAAGCTCATGCATTTGTTGAGAACCAATAGCATTTTCGACCATATTGTCATTACTGGCAGCCGCGTAGTCACCCTCATCGTTGAGTTCCATCTCACGTAACTGATTCATTTCACTTTCAACGCCGTTAAGATTTTTGATAATCTGAGCTTTACGCATCAGCAATATTTCCTCGAAATACTGCAACTCATGGTCTCTCATCAATGCTCCTCATTTATGGTACGGATGGTTTGCTAACAGTGAATAGGCACGGTATATCTGCTCTAACAGTACCGCTTTAGCGATTTTGTGGCTCATCGTCATTTCAGAGAGACTGATTGCCACATCGCATTGCTCTACAAAGCTTTTCTCAAAGCCGTAAGCTCCACCTATAAAAAATTGCAACGAAATTTTATCACTTATAAGCTTACTAAATGCAAAACTGTCTAATTTTTTACCCTCAGGATGCAACGCAATCGAGTAATTTTTACCCAACATAGGCGATAATAATTTCGAATATGCCATCTGAGATGCTTCAGAGCTGATGGTGTGCGCTTTTACAACCTCTTTAGGGAAAAGTTCGATATCTTCTACTTTGGCAAAACGGGAAATCATTTTCATCTGTTCTTGGTAGAGGGGATCATACAAAGAGCGTTCTTTTTTCGCAATCGTTATGATAGAAATGTTCATAACAGACCACTTCCGATTACTTTGTAAGTGACGTGATTAAAAGTATCTTCAAGCTTGACCCCTCCGATAGCCGCTACCGGATGCTTAGAGTGCGCAGCGATCTCATCGAGTTTGTCCCCCAGAACTTTAGCATCTGATTTAGTCGATGTGGCTCGATATGCCCCTAATCCGACGTAATTAAGTTCAAGTGTATTTGCGATTTCAATCTCGTCACTATTATGGGTAGAGAGACCGATAATTTTATCTTCGCCGATCGCCATTTTTAAAATTTTGATGGCCCGGATCGGATCAGCATCGATTGCGGCCAAATCATCTTGTCCGATATGAACACCGTCGCAAAAAGAGGCAAGCTCATAATGGTCGTTAATCACTAAAAAACTTTCCCATGCTCTGCGTAATGCTATTAAATCGGATTTTACGGTAGCGATATCAGCTAATTTATTACGGTACTGAAGGACTTCAGCACCTAATGCTTTTGCACGAGCAGCAAAGGCGAGGAGATCAACTCCCCTCTGGCGGAGCATATCCGCATCACAGAGAGCGTAAAGTTTCATTAAGGGAGAAGAAGTTTAAGCATATCACTCAATGTCTCTTTGAGTTCACTGCGTTCTACGATCATATCGATAGAGCCTTTTTCGAGTAGGAATTCAGCGCGCTGAAACCCTTCAGGGAGGTCGCTCCCGATGGTTTGTTTAATAACCCGCTGTCCCGCAAATCCGACCAAAGCACCCGGTTCAGCGATAATAATATCACCCAACGTTGCAAAAGAAGCACTAACGCCTCCCATAGTAGGGTCAGTAAGGAGTGAAATATAAGGGAGCTTCGCATCCGCTAATTTCGCCAATGCGGCAGAAGTTTTCGACATCTGCATAAGAGAGAAGGTACTCTCTTGCATACGCGCACCACCACTGGCACTGACAATGATAACTCCTTGACGTTTCTCTAATGCACGATTCACCGCACGAACGATTTTTTCCCCTTCAACCGAACCAAGCGATCCGCCCATGAAGTTAAAATCAAATACAACGAGTTGTGCAGGAACCTCATTGATTGTACACTCACCGCTGACGACAGAGGAATACGTACCGTTTTTGATAAATCCCTCTTCAACACGTGCGGCATAACTTTTTTTATCCACAAAATTCAAAGGATCAACCGGGCGAAGATTACCGTCAAACTCGACAAAACTCCCCTCATCAGCGATCAGGGCAAGACGCTCTTTAACACCGATACGGAGGTGAAATCCACATTTAGGGCACACATGATGTTGTTTCTCAATCTCTTTGTAATACATCAACGACTGGCACGAAGGACATTTTACCCAGTGAGACGGTGCCTCGCTTTTGGTGGGTTGTTTTTTCTTTTCGGAGTCCCCGAATAGGTTAAATAGACTCAAAAATACTCCTTTTCTACAATCAAACGTATCTGCTCAAAAAGCTCTTTATCCGCACTTATAAGGATATACCTATCATCGCTAAACACATGAAGGTGTTTGCTCAAAAATAATCCGGCTTGGATATCGTAAGGTCGCATTGTACCTAAAAATAGCACATATTTCACATAAGGAGCATACGCTAGCGAGAGTGCCAATGCACCGGGAGCGCGAAATTTCAGCTTTTTTTCCATCAATTTTTTAATTAATTCAGGGTGTTCGGGCGATTTTTCAAAAAGACCGATTTTTGCGGACGTATTGATCAAAACTTCAAATTTTTGAAAAGGATTATCCAATGTACTTCTGTAATATTCATGTTCAGTTCGAATAAACAGTTCACCGTTGGAAAGATTGCAAACAATTGCTTCCGTTGTTTTACCATCTGATACACGGGCAATAGAAACACCATAATAAGGGAGTTTTGAGAGAAAATTATCACTTCCGTCAATTGGATCGAGATAAATATTAGTAGAAGTTTCAGGAGACATCCATCCGCTCTCTTCCGAAAAAATCGAACCGAATGATGAGAGATGGAAAAAACAGATTGCTTCAGCACGCAGATCAACACCGCTGCTGATATCTCCGCCGAAGCCTTGTTCATGGATAGTAAATAAAGATGCGTTAGCCTCTTGAATCATCGCTTTTATCTCGTGACAAGCACGGATAGAAGCTTCGATAAAGTCACTCATTAACGAAGAAGTGATTTAACGATAGAACGGGCTGCTTCACGTCCGTCATACGCCGCAGTTACGACAAGATCAGCCCCGCGATAACAATCCCCTCCGGCATAAATACCCGATGTTGTCGTTTCATTTTTATCATTAACGATAATACCGCCCCAACTATTTACTTCAATACCGTTTTCAGCAAGGAATGGTGGTACACACGGATCAAAACCAAGGGCCATAATAATAACATCAGCATTAACGTTAAAATCACCCCCCTTGACCTCTTCCATTTTTTGGCGACCGGATTCATCTTTAGCGCCAAGAACGGTTTTTGCCATGTGAATCCCGACCGCTTTCCCATTTTCGCCTAAAATGATCTCTTTTGGAGAAGCATGGAATACAAACTCTACCCCCTCTTCGATCGCATTTTTGTACTCTTTTACAGAGCCTGGCATATTGTGTGCATCTCGTCGATAAAGACAGGTTACGTTTTTAGCCCCTTCGCGTTTGGCGGTACGTACACAGTCCATTGCCGTATCACCCCCTCCGATAACAACAACTTCGAGATCCTTGAAATCGAATTTTTTGTCGTATGAAGAAGCAAAGTTTTTACGTTGAATCGCCGTTAAATAGTCCATGGCAGGATAAACATTGGAAGCATTTTCACCGGAGATCTTAGCCCCTTTGCTTTTCGTTGCACCGATTCCGACAAAGACTGCATCGTGCTTGTCGGCAATCGTATCAAATTCGATATCTTTGCCCACTTCACAGTTAAGAACCATTTCCAAACCTGCTTCAAGAAGCAAATTAATACGACGATCAACGATTTTTTTATCAAGCTTGAAGTTAGGAATACCGTAGGTGAGCAATCCGCCCGCGCGATCTGAGCGCTCATACATCGTTACGGCAATTCCAGAACGAAGCAAATAGGTTGCAGCAGAGAGACCGGCGGGTCCTGAGCCGATAATCGCAACTTTTTTATCCGTCGTAATTCCCGGAAAGTAAGGTTTTAGCCCTTGACGGAACCCCTCTTCATTAATAAATGTTTCAACACTCCCTATCGTGATGGCTCCATGACCATCATTAAGGGTACAATCCCCTTCACAAAGACGATCATGTGGACATACTCTACCCATTACTTCAGGAAAGGGTGATGGCTCGTTGGAGAGGTTAAATGCAAATTTCAAATCTTTTTCCGCAACCGCTTTGAGCCATTGGGGGATGTAGTTGTGAAGTGGGCATTTATTTAAACAAAACGGATCGCCGCATTGGATACATCGATCACTTTGTGAAGAGGCATCACCCGCACTTACCGGTTCATAAATTTCGCTAAAGTCTTTTAGGCGTTGCAATACAAGGCGTTTCGTCGGGTCAAGGCGCTCAACTGTTAAAAATTCTCTCATAATTTTAGTCCCCTTTATCCGGATTGAGTGGCAATTTGGTTAGGTTTTTCGGGCGAACAAGCCAGAAATTTCGGATTTCAACACGGAAATTTTTAAGGAGCTCTTGTGCCATTTCACTCTCAGTTTCAGCAACGTACTCTTTTAAAAGACGTTTGAGATAATGTCGCGCTTCGTCTCCATCATCAGTATCGATTCGAATAGCATCAATCAGCTCACGGTTTACATTTTCAACAAAACTGTGGTCTTGATCGTACACGAATGCAAATCCGCCGGTCATACCTGCACCAAAGTTGATACCGGTTTTACCGAGGATAACAACAACCCCACCGGTCATGTATTCACACGCATTATCGCCTGTCCCCTCAACAACCGCCATAGCACCGGAGTTACGGACCGCAAAACGTTCCCCAACTGAACCGGAAATAAAGAGTTTACCCCCCGTTGCACCGTATAAACAGGTATTTCCCCCTGCGGCGAACGCTTCACCTTGATTGCGTGAGCGAATAACGATTTTACCGCCATGCATCCCTTTACCGATATAATCGTTCGCGACACCTTCTAAACGGATTGAGACACCGTTGATCAAAAAGGCTCCGAGTGCTTGACCTGCAATCCCTTTGAGATTGATTTTAATGGTGTTCTCTTTAAGACCTGCATCGCCATAATACTGAGCGATTTCACCACTTATACGGGCACCAAAACTACGATTCAGATTACAAATATCACGGACGATTTTAATCGGACGTTCAGGATTTTTAATGGCATCCATCGCTTCGGCTAAAACTTCTTGCTCAAATTCATTAAGATCAAACGGCTCGTTGCTTGGAGATTGACAAGTATTAACCCCCTCTTCACGGTGCAATACAGAGCTAAAGTCAAATTTTTTCGCAAATTCGGTATCGATAACACGAAGTATGTCACTGCGTCCGACCAGCTCTTCCATCGTTTTATACCCAAGTTGCGCCATAATGCGACGAACATCTTCCGCCAAATAGGTGAAATAATTGATCAATTGATCAACCGTTCCGTTAAAAAACTCACCGCGTAATTTTTCATTTTGGGTCGCAATTCCGACGGAGCATTTGTTGACGTGACAGATACGGAGCATTTTACATCCGATGATGGTGAGTGCACCCGTTCCGAATGCGTAACTCTCAGCACCTAACAACGCAGCTTTTACGATATCTTGACCCGTTTTGAGTCCGCCGTCCGTTTGAACATGAACAAGACCGCGAAGGTTGTTCACTTTGAGAGCATTATGCGCTTCAGAGAGACCAAGTTCCCATGGATTTCCTGCAAATTTGATAGAGGTTAACGGAGCGGCACCGGTACCGCCATCTCCTCCTGAGATGATAATTTTGTCGGCATATGCTTTCGCAACACCTGCCGCAATCGTACCAACACCGGCAGAAGAGACAAGTTTAACCGCTACTTTTGCATTTGGATTGACCTGTTTCATATCAAAAATGAGCTGTGCCAAATCCTCGATCGAGTAAATATCGTGGTGCGGCGGAGGCGAGATGAGGGTTACACCCGGCATCGTGTAGCGAAGACGTGCAATAAGCCCGCTTACCTTATGCCCCGGAAGCTGTCCACCCTCACCCGGTTTTGCCCCTTGGGCTACTTTGATCTGAATCTCTTCGGCGGAACGGAGATACGCCGGAGTTACCCCAAAACGTCCTGATGCTACCTGTTTGATTTTAGAATTTTTGAGGGTTCCAAAACGTGCTGCATCTTCACCACCCTCACCAGAGTTGCTCTGTGCGCCTATGGTGTTCATAGCGACTGCAATACACTCATGCGCTTCTGGAGAGATAGAGCCCAATGACATCGCTGCCGACGCAAAACGTTTAAAGATTTTTTCTTTAGACTCTACTTCAGAGATATCGATAGGAGAACGGTCTGATTTAAACTCAAAGAAATCGCGAATGAATTTTTGTCCGCGACCGTTTACCAACGTACTGAGTTTATCAAAATCTTCACGTTTACCGGTTTTAGAAACTTTATGAATCGCATGAATTACATCCGGATTAAAATCGTGGTGCTCTTGTCCGTTGTAGAATTTGTAATAGCCACCGATTTTAAGTGGGAAAATTCGGTTAAATCCACCCACTTCAAACGCATCTTTATGGTTACGATCCAAACGTGCATCGATATCTTCATAGGTAAGTCCCGGAATCATTGCATGGGACTCTCCGAAACATTCATGAACGATCTCTTTACTCAATCCGATAACGTCAAAAAGTCCTGAGTTACGATATGAGGCGATAGTAGCAATCCCCATTTTTGACATAATTTTCAAAAGTCCCGCATTCAATGCATGATGAACCGCTTTAAAAGCTTCTGAGCAATGAACGTCAGTAACACTTCGTTCGGCGCGCGCCGCTACCGTAGCGAATAAAAGGGCCGGATAAACCGCACTCGCACCGTAAGCGATCAATGTAGCCGCACCGTGAGAATCGATCACTTCAGAAGTGCACGCTACAATCGATGCCAAATGGCGGATTTTTGCATCCAATAACGCACGACTGATACGTCCAACAGCCATTGCCATTGGGATTGTTTTATGATCCTTGTCAAATCCACGATCATCAAGGATAACGATTCGAACACCCTCTTCGCGTACCGCTTTGATCACGTGATCTACCAGTGCTTCAAGAGCCGGTTTCAAGCCACCGCTGTAGGCAGTTGAAAACTCCTGATTGCTGTAGAAGGATTGATAACGTGGTGATTTTTTATCCCCAAATGATTTAAGCACATCAAGCTTTTCACGAATAATGATCGGTGAAATTGCTTTTAGTCGGTTCGCATGGGATGGAATCTCATTCAAAATATTATGGGTTTCGCCGAATCCTGTATTCAAACTCATAACCACTTTTTCGCGGATCGGGTCAATCGGAGGGTTGGTAACTTGGGCAAAGCGTTGTTTGAAATAATCGCTAAAGTGACGTTGCACATTACTGAATGCCGCTAAAGGAGTATCATCTCCCATCGATCCGACGGCTTCTTTTCCATCGCGCATCATCGGTTCAATCACCTGTTCTATTACCTCTTGAGTAATATTGAAATAGCGTTGACGCTCTACTAGATTAGTAGCTTCATACTCACAACGGGTAACGTATTGTTGTTCCACATGCTCTTGAAGATAGATCATATGATCGTTCAACCACTTCATATAAGGGTTAGACGTTTTTAGATACTTGTTGATTTTATTGTCTTTAAGCACTTTACCGAATTTCAAATCCAAACCGATCATTTGACCTGATTGTAAACGTCCGCGCTCTTTGATTTGATCTTCAGGAATATCGATAACTCCGTATTCACTCGCGATCAAGAGGGTATCATCATGAGTGATGATGTATTTAGAGGGGCGAAGACCGTTGCGATCAAGTACACACCCAATGTAACGGCCATCCGTTACCGAGAAAGCAGCCGGTCCATCCCACGCTTCAAATACGGTAGAGTGGTATTCGTAAAAAGCCCGTAATTCAGGATCCATATGGGGTGCATTTTGCCACGGAGCAGGGATAACCGCACGTACTGCTTTGAAAAAAT
>JBFYRD010000034.1:0-9360 GCA_041302405.1 Sulfuricurvum sp. | reverse complement strand
ATAATCTCATTAGAAACAGTTTGATTACCAATGAGATGGCTACGTCATTGATGAATGACAGTGCGTATGCCTATGATATCAGCAAGAATCTTATTGCCATGGCCGAAGTCATTTTTGCCCCTAAAAACAATGAAATGATTATGAATGAGAGTGATGTTGAGGCGATTTTAAATCAAAAGGATGAGTGATGGGTGTCAAAAAATTCATAGAGGCCGTAAAAGAGTTTTTGGAACTCAATGGGTTTAAAAAAGCAGGGAAAAAGCAGTCGATTAAAAAGCTTCTTAAAAAGCTCAGTCTGAAAAAAGAAAAAATCGAAAAAGCTTTAGCAAAAAAAGTGGATCAAAAAGAGAAAAAAGAGATGGAAGAGGAGTTGGAAATCATCTGTTTTCAGATCAAAAAAGGGAAAAAAATATTAGATAAACTCGATTAAACTATCAGAGATTGAGATAATATTTTTACATTCATTGCCATTCATAGTTGATTGTTTATCGCATTTCGATAAACGGTATGTGAACGGTAAACGCGTTATAATTCTGTCTTTTTTTCAATTTTAGGAGAATCAATGATCCGTTTCGTATTGCTTTCGCTCATGGGTATGTTAATTTTAAGCGGGTGTACGGCTAAAGAATTTAACGATGGTGTGAGTGACGGTGTGGATGATGTTAAACGTGTGATCCGCGGGACTAATAATTAGCCCCGTATCCTCACTTTAGCACGCCAATACTTCGATAACATCTGTCCCTTTAGGGACCAGACATAAAAAACTGTAGGTTTCATCCCCGAGGGTTTCATAACTGTGGGGAACTCCTGCAGGTATAAGTAACACATCTCCCGCACCCGCTTCAATGGTTTCATCTCCGATAATGACTTTCGCGCGTCCGCTGAGGACATACTGTTCATGTTCAACCGTATTGGTATGTAATGGCATATGACCACCTGCATCGATGGTAAAGTTACGCATAGCAAAAGTGGGGGATTCATCAGGTGAGAGAAGCATTTTCATAGCCACACCTTTACCCGCTTTTTGGGGAGTTGCTTCGATGGTATCAATTTGTTTGTGTAAAAACATGGTCGCCTCGTAATAGTGAATTACGTAAGGGTATCGTAGAAATGGTTTAGGGGAGTTAAAAATATCTTCGCTTATGCGCGAAGATTGAGCCATGAAGGAGGATTGTCGAAACTGAGTTCACTTTCGTGCCAGTCGGTTTTTTCGCCGCTGCGGGCATGGAGTTGACCGCCGATAAGGGTATATTGGAGCCCCGTTACATTACTGGTAAGTTTTTTACCCTCTTTTAACGCATCTAAAACGGCTTCTCTGCTTTCCATAGTGGTCCTTTTAAAATCGGCTTGGAAAAACACCTACATAGTGTCTTAGTAAAATGATTTGGGGAAGATGGGCAGAAAAAATCTGCCCAAGAGGAAGTTACAGAGCTGTAACGTTTTCTGCTTGTGGACCTTTGTCACCTTGACCTACAGTGTAAGTCACTTTTTGACCTTCGTCAAGAGAAACACGGCCATAACCAGTGCTGTTAATTTGACGGAAATGTACGAATACATCTTTACCGCCGTTATCTTGTTGGATAAATCCAAAACCTTTTTCGCTGTTGAACCATTTAACTGTTCCGTTTAGTACGTCTGCCATAGTAAACCCTTTGTTTTAAAAATACACTTCGTTGCCGAAGTGGTCGAAAATATAAAGTGGAGTATTCTTATGGTAGATCGTACTGTTAACTAAAGGTCTTCAATAAAAAGCAAACCAAAGATGAAACTCTAAATCATCTTTCAATGGAGTAAGTATAGCTGAAAAAAAACTTAATAGCAAGTAAAGTTGTTAAACTTTTGACTGTACTGTAATTTTCGTTGCTTCGAACAGCTCTGCCGCTTTTTGAATCATAGGTTCTTTGAGGACATCACTGCCATCAAACTCTTTCACACTGCTCTCATCACATTGGCTGACACAGCTTCCAACGCCGATTTCAACATCTTCAACCATCGAAACAGGTTCGTCGAAACTCTCTTGAACAGCAGATTCAATGAGCTCAGGCACTTCCGGTTCGGCGGTTTGTGAAACAATCACTTCAGATTGTTTTGTGCACCCCTGTGACTTGATTTGAGTGGTAATCCCATAAAGCTCTCGAACAAATTGACGAATAATCCCAAAACTGTTTTTGAGAAGCTCTTTATCATCACTCTCAGCACAACTTTCCCACGTTAGGGTTTCATTCTCAAATGAGAGGAAAGTAACATTTTTTTGAAAGCAGATGCCTAATTCTAAACTTCGATCACTTATCCGTTCACACAATTGTTCGTAAAGAGATTTTGCAGGTGGCGGTGTCGGGGTGACATGGATGGTTGTTCCCTCAGTGACGTTAGCGACAACCGCTACTGGTGCTGTAACGTGGTTGGTAATCCGAGATTCGAGTGATTCGATCATTTCGTAAATCTCTTTGATTTTGAGTGATTCAATCATTTTAAAGAGGACGAGGCTTACAACGAACCCACCATCGGCATTGATTGCAAAAAGGGTTTTGGCGTCGCTGAGGATTCGGAAAAATCGTTCGATGATCAGCGGGCTGAATCGGTGATCTCCCTCATAAAGGCGCTCTTTGAGATAGGCGATCAGTTCATCTACCACCATCTCTGACTCATACGCTTCGAGTTCTTGGAGCATTTGTGTTAATGACGCACGATCTTTGGCAAAAATGGCATCAAATAACCGGCTGATATAGTCGGGATCGAGAAGCCCTAACATATCGGCAACGGTTTTGACGTCTACGAACCCTTTGGAGTAGATGATCGCCTGATCCATAAGGGTCAAAGTGTCGCGAAGGCTACCTGAACCGCTACGGGCTAGAATATCAAGTGCTTCGGCTTGGTACTCGATGTTTTCGAGATGGAGAATATGGCTGAGATGATGGACGATGTTCGGATGGCTGATCCGTTTGAACCGAAAATGCTGGGTACGGCTCAAAATGGTCGGAGGAAGTTTGAGGGGATCAGTTGTCGCGAGGATAAACTTGACGTATTCCGGTGGCTCTTCGAGGGTTTTAAGGAGGGCATTGTGTGCCTCTTTCGTGAGCATATGGACTTCATCGATGATAAAAATTTTAAATTTAGCACTTGCGGGGCGATATTTGGTATGTTCGATCAAATCGCGGATATCATCAATTTTACGGCTTGATGCTGCGTCCATTTCGATAATATCGATGTGACGACCCTCATTTGCCATGAGACAGTGGCTACAGACATCACACGGCGCAGAGGTGGGGCCATTATCACAAATGAGCGATTTCGCAAAAATCCGTGCGGTAGAGGTTTTACCTGAACCGCGTAAACCTGAAAAAAGATAAGCGTGGGAGAGCCGCTTGGAATCCAGTGCGAGGGAGAGGGTTTGGGAAATACTCTCCTGTCCGATAAGCTCTTCGAAACGTCGTGGACGGTATTTGAGTGCGAGTACTTCGGATGTGCTCAATTGAGACCTCTTTGATGTTGTATTAAGTGGAGTTTAGCGTGGATACGATAAATTTTAGATTACAGTGACAGCCACTCTTTGGCGACGCGACGAAGTCCCTCTGGATTTTCGGAGGCAAAAAATTTGAGACTGGTCTCCTCATATCGGTTCGTAAAATCGTAGTGTTTCTCCAGATACTCAACAATTGCTTCGCCTGAGTGGATAAGGGAGCTTTTACCATCGAAATAGGTGTCAATCGCACGGGCGACGAGGGGGAAATGGGTACACCCTAGGATAATTGCATCGGGTGTTTTTTCGAGATTTCCGAAATAATGGTGCAATGCGCTTTGGAGTACTTCACCCTCATACAGCCCCTCTTCGACAATAGGAACCAGAAGTGAGGTTGCGATGGCGCTGAGGTTTTGGTAACCGAGTGTTTGAAGACCTTTTTCATAGGCTCCCGATTTTACCGTCGCTTTGGTTCCTAAAATCAGGATATTGGCATCTGTCGAGGTGATAGCATTTTTAAGTGCTAACACTCCCGGTTCAACCACCCCGATAACATCGCACTCACTATGTTCTCTCATCTCATCGAGGGCATAAGCGCTGACAGTATTACAAGCAGTAATAAGGAGATCAATTTCAAAGTTTTTGAAGAATTCGAGGGCTTCGAGAGAGTAGCGGATAATGGTGTTTTGGTCTTTGACACCGTAGGGGACACGGGCCGTATCGCCGAAGTAGATGATCTCTTCAAAGAGTTTATGCTCCAGTAACGATTTGACGACGCTTAAACCTCCGACACCGCTATCAAAGACGCCGACTCTCATCTTATTTGCTTGACTCGTTCATGCTATCAAGAAATTCAAGATTGGATTTGCTTTTGAGCATGGTGTTGTAAAGGAAGCGGAGTGCTTCGACTTCATCTTCTTGTTTATGCAGCATAGAGCGAAGGACAAATACTTTTTGGAGTACTTCTGGCCCGAGAAGAAGTTCCTCTTTACGGGTTCCAGATTTAAGGATATCGATTGCCGGGAAGATACGGCGATCAGAGATTTTACGGCTGAGGACGATCTCTGAGTTTCCGGTCCCTTTGAACTCTTCGAAAATAACTTCGTCCATTCGGCTTCCTGTTTCGACGAGAGCCGTTGCAATGATGGTCAAACTTCCGCCGTTTTCGATGTTACGCGCCGCACCGAAGAAACGTTTCGGTTTGTGTAATGCGTTGGCATCCACCCCACCCGAGAGGACTTTTCCCGAACTCGGTGTAACGGTGTTGTACGCACGTGCTAGACGGGTGATCGAGTCGAGGAGGATTACAACGTCTTTACCAAGCTCAACGCGTCGTTTTGCACGCTCAATGACCATTTCGGCCACTTTGACGTGGTTTTTTGCCGGCTCATCGAAGGTTGAACTGTAGACTTCTCCTTTGACAGAGCGTTCCATGTCAGTAACCTCTTCGGGACGTTCATCAACGAGGAGAACCATGAGTTCGATTTCAGGATGATTACTGGTAACACCGTGAGCGATCTCTTTCATAAGCTCTGTTTTACCAGAACGCGGAGGTGCAACGATAAGGCCACGCTGACCCTTACCGATCGGAGCGAATAGATCCATCATACGGCCGGTAAGTTTGGTCGGCTGATATTCGAGTTTGATTTGTTCTAGCGCATAAAGCGGAGTGAGATTTTCAAAGAGGGGACGTTTTTTTGACTCTTCGGGTGGGAGATAGTTGATCGCTTCGACTTTGAGAAGGGCATAGTAACGCTCCTGATCTTTCGGAGCACGTACTTGTCCCGTAACAATATCCCCATTACGAAGAGCAAAGCGGCGAATTTGTGTACTGGAGACATAGGCATCGTGCATCGAATCGCTGAAACTTTGGTCTACTGCGCGCAAGAAGCCATAGCCGTCTTGCATGATTTCCAAGATCCCCGTAAAGAGGATAAAGCCACCCTGTTGGACTTGTGTTTTGAGAATTTCAAAAATCAAATCTTGACGCTTGAGTTCATTCGGGTCTTCGATGTTTAAAGAAGAAGCAATCTCAAGGAGATCTTCGAGTTTTTTAGTGCGTAGGGCTTCAATCGTGAATCCCTCAACCGGGATGTGGGTACGGTTTTTCGTGTTGTTTCGAGGAGTTTTTACGGTATCGCTCATGCGTGGAATGCCTTAAAGTGTGTGGATTTAATCGGCGAGTTTTGGGTGAGATGTCATTGACAGGTCATTGTTTTGTTACGACATTATAAACTATAGCGAAGCGGGTTGTCAAGAAAGGATATTATTTAGTACGGATAAAGTTTAAGATTGAATTTTAAAGCGATCATATCTTCTTGCGTAATAAAGTCGAGGATAAAGTATTTATGACGGTAATAGAGTGCGGGAATGAAAGCTATCCCTGCGTTATTTTTTCCTTCAGTGCATTCGACCGATCGTAGGGCGTCGAAACAATAGCCGTGTTGATATCCTACGACACCATAAATACCAAATGAATCGATAATATCGTATCGATACCCGATAGCCATAATGTCGGTTACTCTGTTGCGTGAGTTGGTGAAATGAAGATAGGCTAGGGTATAGCGCTGATCCAATACTGCTTCAACTCCGTAGGCGTTATGACTTTCATTGTATTTATTGCCATCTTCATTGGTATTGAAATGGTGTGATATCAATCCCAGTGTTGCATAAAGGTCTATATCTTTTGCGGACAATATTGAGATGAATAGAAGAATAGTAAAAGAGAGTTTCATCCCAATGATTTTATCTTAAAAGGTTCAAAATAGTAGAAAAACGGCTAATATGTGAACGCTTTTTGCTACACTGATTTTTATAAGTGTAATAAACATATTTAAAAAGGTTCATTTTGTTCGATTTTTTAAAAAAGAAAACCGAAGAAACTGTTGTGATTGAAGCCGTAGAGACTCAGCGAGATTTTACGAATTCGATTGGGATGGAGTTTCTCTACATTGATGGCGGAGAGTTCGTGATGGGACGTAATCCGCAATATAATGAAGGGGGAGATGTCGAATCTCCCGAGCATCCTGTCAAAATCGGCGGATTTTGGATCGCAAAATACCCTGTAACTCAAGAACAGTATTTTAAACTCACTCGTGTCAATCCATCGTATTTTAAAAATGACAAAGTGGAAGAAGAAAATTCACGCCGACACCCGGTTGAACAAGTGAGCTGGTTTGATGCTAAGGGATATGTGGAGTTAATCAACCGATATGAAGGTAAAACACGGTTTTATGCATTACCAACGGAAGCGCAGTGGGAATATGTCGCAAAAGCAGGAGGCAATACCCGTTTTACGTTTGGTGATTCAGAGGCGATGCTGGATGACTATGCGGTTTATGAATACACCGCTAATGTGCGAACGGCAACCGTAGGGACCAAACAACCTAACCGATTAGGGATCCATGATGTGATGGGAAATGTTTGGGAGTGGTGTGAAGATGACTTTTTTGCCAACTATAACGGCGCACCAAACGACGGAAGCCCAAGGATTGGCGGGGCTGAGGGTGAATCATTTAAAGTTCGTCGTGGAGGAAGCTATAAAACAGGGTACATGTGCTTGCGAAGTTCATTCAGAGGATATTCTCGCCCCGATTTTATTTCGAATGATTTAGGCTTTCGGCTTGTGATTAACGGGGATCCGTTACATTGATTAGATAAACTCACCGCTTTCGTAGAGCCATCTCCCCTTTATTTTTAAAAAGCGGCTTTTCTCTCTGAGGATACCGTGATCTAACAGTGCTTCAAACGTTACAAATGCTTCTGTTTCTCCATCGATAAATTCCACAATTTTTAATCCATTGAATCGCGTGGTGTCCGTAAACTCTAAAATACTTTGTTTCCAGCGTGCCAGATCTTCTGTAAAATCAGTGTTATGTGGATGAGTGGTTGCCATAATATACTCGGCTAATGAAAGGGCAAAAGCGCTGTAGCGCGAACGCATCAGCTTCTGGGCATTCGAGGGGAGTATCCCTTTATGATAGGGTTGACAACATTGCTTGTATTTTTTTCCGCTGTGACAAGGGCAGGTGGAATTGAGAGAAATTTTCATATTTTCTTCGTTTTTTTTAGTTTATTATAGCGTAAGTATTGAAAGTGTATTCTATGGGACTTTATCAATAAAGGATACGAATGTCGTATTATATTTGGCTTATATTCGGAGTTGTCGCCTTTGTGATCGAAATGATGATTCCTACCTTTTTCGCTCTGTTCGCGGGGGTGGGATTTATAGCGGCAGCGGCAGTAGCATTTTTCCTTCCGGAATCACTTTTTTGGCAATTGATTGTCGCTTCAGTGTTTATGATTATCGGGGCGATCGTATTTAAAAAACGGGGCATGGGAGATGATGCTCAGGATGCTGTAGGAACCCACAATGAGTTTGTCGGGATCAAAGGTATCGCATTAACCGCCATTTCACCGCATGAAGAAGGTGAAGTATCACTGTATGAGCCAGTGATCGGTGGACGTCATTGGCCTGCAGTAAGTGCTGATGGAGAGATTCAAGTAAATTCAGAGATCCGAATCGTGAAACTCAACGGCAATACACTCATTGTCGAAAAAATTTAATCAAAGGTCATAGTATGGATGCAAGTTTTATTTTTCCGTTAGTGTTAATGGTCGCGGTGGTGTATACGCTGTCGCAAATGGTTCGTATCGTTCCTCAAGGGGAAGAGTGGGTCGTCGAGCGGTTAGGAAAATACCATACGACATTGTTACCGGGACTCCATTTATTGATTCCGATTGTAGATATTGTCGGATATAAGATTGTCACTAAAGAGCTGATTCAGCAAACGCGCGAACAAGAGGTTATTACGAAGGATAACGCTGTCGTCATTATCAGCGCGGTGGTTTTTTATCGCGTCACCGATCCGGGAAAAGCATCCTATTCGATCAGTAATTTTGAGAGTGCGGTGGGAAATATGACCACGACGACCCTTCGTGCGGTGATCGGGGGGATGACATTGAACGAGTCACTTTCTCAGCGAGATCAAATCAAAGCGCAAGTAGCAGAGAAAATCCGTGATTCACTCAGCGGATGGGGGCTTACTCTCGGTAATCTGGAAGTCCAAGATATCCGACCGAGCCAAAATCTCCAAGAGGCGATGGAGCGGCAAGCGGCAGCGGATCGTGAACGGGAAGCGGCGATTATGATCGCAGACGGTGAGAAAAAAGCGGCGATTGCCAAAGCGGAGGGGATGAAAGAGGCAGCGATCTTGGACGCTCAGGGAAAACTCGAAGCGGCGAAACTCGAAGCGCAGGCAAAAGTGGAACTCGCAGACGGAGACCGCAAAGCGATGATGATCGTTACCCAAGGGCTTGCCGGCGGTGAGACAGCTCCGCACTATCTCCTCGCACAACGTTACATCGACAGCGTGAAAAATTTGAGCAACTCAAATAATTCTAAAGTGGTCTTTATGCCCGCCGATTGGCAGCAAAGTCTTGCAGGGGCTGTAGGATCGTTGGGATATTTGGGAACGGCATTGGGTGAGAAAAAATAGGGCAAATTGTCATATTCTTTTTACCTCTTAGGGGTGATGGGCTATAATCACCTTTATGATGTATGAAATAACAACCCTAATAGCCTTTATCGCCGCCGGAACCCTCGGATGGATGTGGAATCAATCCCGCCAACACTACGCGCTCCTCGAAGCGCGTGCACTACAACTCCAAGAACTGTATTTGCAAGAGCAAACCCTCAAATCAAAAATCCAAATTGATCTTGATAATTCCCAAAAAGAGTATTACTCATTAGAACGCGATTACGCGGTGCTCCAGACCAGTCATGAAGAGTCTTCACGCTCCTTTGAAGAGAAAATACGCCTCCTTGATGAGGCAAAAGTGCAAATGAAAGTGCAGTTTGAGCAACTCGCGGCACAGATTTTTGAGCAAAAATCTAAAAC
>JBFYRD010000033.1:0-5377 GCA_041302405.1 Sulfuricurvum sp. | reverse complement strand
ATTTCGCCTCTTGCACGCCGCAACGATGAACGTCCTGAACTGACGGATCGCTTTGAACTTTTCATCGCGGGACGTGAGATTGCTAACGCATTCAGTGAGCTTAATGATCCGGTCGACCAATTAGAACGCTTTGAAGGGCAAATGGCTGCCAAAGATTCAGGCGATGATGAAGCCCATGAGATGGATGAAGATTTTGTTATCGCTCTTAGCTACGGCATGGCTCCAACAGCAGGTCAAGGTATCGGAATTGACCGCCTTGTCATGATGCTTACCAACCAACACTCGATCCGCGATGTATTGCTTTTTCCGGCAATGAAACCGCTAAACAACACTCAAAACCAAACAGGAGAAGAAGAATGAGTTTCCTCAAAGAATTCGATAACGAAATTTATACCCTATGTGAGCAAGAGCTCGAACGTCAAACCGATCACTTAGAGATGATCGCTTCAGAAAACTTTACCCTTCCGGCTGTTATGGAAGCGATGGGATCGGTATTTACCAACAAATACGCAGAAGGGTATCCGGCAAAACGCTACTATGGCGGGTGTGAATACGCTGATGGTGTTGAACAACTGGCGATCGACCGTGCGTGTGAACTATTCGGTTGTAAATTTGCCAATGTTCAGCCTCATTCGGGTTCATCGGCAAACGGTGCAGTCTATGCGGCATTGTTACAAGCAGGCGATAAGCTCCTCGGTATGGATCTCAGCCACGGCGGGCACTTGACTCACGGTTCAAAAGTTAGCTTTTCAGGTAAAAACTACCACAGCTTCTCATACGGCGTAGAACTTGATGGTCGTATCAACTATGAGCGCGTAATGGATATCGCAAAAATCGTTCAGCCTAAAATCATCGTTTGTGGTGCTTCAGCCTACGCTCGTGAAATCGATTTTGCTAAGTTCCGTGAAATCGCAGATGCGGTAGGAGCGATTTTGTTTGCCGATATTGCACACATTGCCGGACTTGTTGCTGCCGGTGAGCACCCGAGCCCATTCCCATACGCTGATGTCGTTACATCAACTACACACAAAACATTAGCAGGTCCTCGTGGCGGTATTATTTTAACCAATGATGAAGATATTGCTAAAAAAATCAACTCTGCCATTTTCCCTGCACTTCAAGGAGGGCCGTTGGTTCATGTGATCGCGGCAAAAGCGGTTGGATTCAAATACAATCTCTCTAATGAGTGGAAAGTATACGCTAAGCAAGTCAAAGCGAATGCTGCTGTCCTTGCAAAAGTATTGATGGAACGCGGATACGATATCGTTAGCGGCGGAACGGACAATCACCTTGTTCTCGTATCTTTCCTTAACAAGCCCTTCAGCGGGAAAGAGGCAGATGCGGCTCTAGGGCGTGCAGGGATCACGGTCAATAAAAATACGGTTCCGGGTGAAACTCGCTCTCCATTCGTCACTTCAGGTGTCCGTATCGGAAGTCCGGCACTCACCTCACGCGGAATGAAAGAGAAAGAGTTCGAAATTATCGCTAACCGTATTGCTGATGTTTTGGATGATGTCGAAAACGAAAGCAAACAAGCCGCTATTAAAGAAGAATTAAAAGCGTTAGCTCAAAACTTCGTTATTTATAAACAATCAACCTATTAAGAGAGATAGCGCCCATGACATCGATGGATATGAAACTGATCAAAATGATTTCAGACCATTACTGGTTGAAACATGATAATGTTATCGATAAACTCGATTTTAAAGGGCGTACTTTTTTTAATAAATACGAAAAAATCGATAAATCGCTTACTCAAGCTATTATTGAGCAACACCTGAAAAAGCAAATTACCGTTGCACACTCGTTGATTAATAAATTCGACAAAGTCGAAAACATTGTTATTGATTACAATGGAACCGATCCTCAACGTTTTTACCATAAAACTCAACTTCTTCTGCGTGAAGAAGGTTTCATCAACTTTACCGCTTTTGAGACCAAAACACCGGGTCATCTTCATGTTTATATACATAAAGGTCACACCACTTTACAAGAAGCCAACCAACTGGGTAAAATGATTTCCATGAAATTAGCCGCGAAACAACCAAAACAGTGGCGTATGTTTCCAACGCTCGATTTGCCGATGGAATACAATATTCTCAATCTTCCCTACGAAGTCTACGCAAAAGAGCGTGGAGCATCGTGGTCGAAGCATATGTAAGTACAGCATCTTAAGGATATACAATGGAAGAAAAAAACGAACTCAACGACATCATACTCAATAAAAGCGGATCTGGCTCCAGCACCAAAAAACTTTTATTAGCGATTGCTGCTTTAACTTTGATATTAATCATTGTTTTGGTAATTATGAATTCACTGAAAAGTGAAAGTGATGAGCAAGCACCAAACGCGGCAGTTGTCCCTGAACCATCATCTCCTACTGAAGTGATTGATGATCCATTATTTGAGCCCGTTGAAGTAATCCAAGAAGGTGGTAATGAAACTACTTCTCAAGATTTAGGACAAATTGCTCAAAAAATCAAACAAGAGTCATTCCAAACTGCTCCTGTAGTTGAAGAGAATACGCAACCGGTTATGCCGGCAACTCCACAACAAAGTGTACCAGTAGCACAAACTAAACCGGCTCAGACCACGGTAAGTGTACCAAAAACACAAGCTCAGCCAGCACCTGCAAAAGTGATCACTGCTGCACCTGCAAAAGTACAAGTAGCTCCAAAAGTTACTCCAACCGTTGTCAATACACCAACCATAAAATCAACAAAACCTACCGAGGTAAAACCAGTAGTTGCGGCTTCGAAACCAGCTGCTGCACCGACAAAAACGGCTCCGGTAACCCGAACCACAACAAGTACACCAGCTGACAAACCTGTAGCTTCAAAAACTGTTGAAAAAGCCACTGATACGAGCGGTACTTATTATATCCAAGTCGGTTCTTTCTCTAAAGAACCAAATAAAGCATTATTTGATCGTCTCAATGCAAGCGGTCTTAAATATATTACCTCTCCAAACGGTTCAATGACCAAAGTAATGATCGGACCGTTCCAAGGCGAAAAAGCCGCACGTGATGTGCTAGGAACCGTTAAACGTAATGTTGAAGCCGGCGCCTATATTACAAAGGGATAATGTGATTACTTCACGCCATTTTTCTCTCGATCAATTTGCTCCAATAGCTGTCTATGAAAAGGCCAAAAGCCTTTTCCCCCATGAAATTACTTTTTTACTTGAAAGTGCCGGAAATAGCAACGGTAATTACACCATTATTATTATTGGTGCACGTGAACGTCTCACATATGCAGATAAAAAAACCCTCTATCGTGATACTGCGGGCGAAGAGAACTCTCTTGAGATCTCTCCGTTTACTTTTTTAAAAAATTATTATCAAAAACTTGACCAAAGTGCTTATCGAGAACAAGCCAGTAAACTCGGTGTAGGTTACATCGATGGATTTATCGGCTACATCGGATACGATATGGTGCAAGTTTTCGAACATGTGCTCGAAGATTCCATGAGCCGCCTTAGCGATCAAACCCATATACCCGATATGGATCTCATCCTCCCGAAACTTGCCCTCGTCGTGTCACATAAAAATGCCACAATTACAATGCTCAGCTGTGTCGATTCTATGATTGAACGTTTCGAAGATATTGAAACATCACTTAAAGCTCCCTATAGCTATACACCGCTCAAACCGATCATGAATGACAAAGGGGGAGAATTTATCTTTTCCAAAGATCAATTTTTCACCATGGTTGATAAATCAAAAGAGATGATTAAAAGCGGTGATGTTTTCCAAATCTTGATGACCAACCGCTACATACGTCATGCGCAAGTTGATCCTTTTAGCTTTTACCGTGTTTTACGCCTCAAAAATCCATCCCCTTATATGTATTTGTTGGAGTTTGAAGATTTCAGTATCGTCGGGAGTTCACCGGAAGTAATGGTTCGCCTTAGCGATGGCGATATCCTGCTGCGACCGATCGCAGGGACTCGTAAACGAGGCGGTACCGCCCAACGTGATGCAGAACTTGAAGAAGAGCTCCTCTCTGACCCTAAAGAGTTGGCAGAACATTTGATGCTAATCGATTTGGGTCGTAACGATGTCGGACGGGTTGCTAAAACCGGAACCGTAAAAGTTAAAGAGATGATGCACG
Organism: Sulfuricurvum sp.; assembly: GCA_041302405.1. Taxonomy (GTDB): domain Bacteria; phylum Campylobacterota; class Campylobacteria; order Campylobacterales; family Sulfurimonadaceae; genus Sulfuricurvum. Next base: position 1,265 of record JBFYRD010000033.1, on the reverse strand, counting down.
TGGAGCGCTACTCGCACGTTATGCACATTGTCTCCGATGTTCACGCCGAGATCGCTGATGATAAAGATATGTTCGATCTCCTCGCTGCGACTTTCACCGCAGGAACCATGACCGGAGCACCAAAAATTCGTGCGATGGAGCTTATCGCAGAGTATGAAGGGGTTAAACGGAGTTTTTACAGCGGAACTATCGGGTATTTCGGATTTGATGGCAATATGGACAGCGCGATCACCATCCGAACGGCTATGATTAAACCTGACACTGTTATCTTGCAAGCAGGTGCGGGGATTGTTGCCGATTCGGTACATGAGCTCGAATACCTCGAAGTAACCAATAAGCTTGGGGCGCTCACCAGTACTCTGGATGATTTAGTGGATACCCAATGAAACTCTTTAGTATCTTCGGCGATCCGATAGCCCATTCACGATCACCGTTGATGCACAACTCTGTTTTTAAAGCACTCGGCGTTTGTGCTTGCTACAGCCGTACCCATCTCACTGATGGTTCACAACTGCGTGATGTTTTCTTTGCCAAAGGGCTTAGCGGTGCCAATGTAACCGTTCCCCACAAAGAAGCGGCCTATTCCCAATGCGATGAAGTGCGCGGAATTGCCAAAGAGATTCAAGCGGTAAACACCCTCGTATTAGAAAAAGGTCGTCTGATCGGGTACAACACGGATGCTGATGGTTTTATGTCAGCTATCCAATCATTCGGACCGATACGCAATGCTCTCATACTTGGTGCCGGAGGGACAGCACGAGCCCTCTCTATCGCTTTGACTCATGGAGAAATAACCCCTACCATCCTCAACCGATCATCTGGACGGCTCGATTTTTTCCATAAAGAAGGAATCTATGCCTACTGCTGGGACGGTTTTACTGCCGCAGAATACGATTTGATCATCAACACCACATCAGCCGGACTCAGCGATAACGAGCTCCCGATTCCGCGTCCTCTTCTTTTAGAACTTCTCTCTCGTGCCAAAGGGGCAATCGATGTTATTTACGGCAAAGAGACTCCGTTTTTACGAGAGATAAAAGTGAGCGGTCTCCCTTATAAAGATGGTTCAGACATGCTTTTAGAACAAGGGGTTCTTGCCAATCACCTATTTTTACAGGGTGAATATCCGATGGAAAAAATTCGACCTGCCATGCAACATAGCTTTTCTATCTAATGAAAATCGACGGACGTTTTTGGCTGACCAAAAAAGGGCAAAGCTTTTTGGGTGCGGGTAGAATCGAGCTGCTGGAGCGGATCGATAAAAC
>JBFYRD010000032.1:0-3137 GCA_041302405.1 Sulfuricurvum sp. | reverse complement strand
TTTAAATCTCTGAAAAAAGTGAAACCGAGTCGATGGGTTCATCGTGTCTGGCTCATTAGTCTAAGTATCATTGTTATCTTGATTGGGATGCTCTTTTTACCATGGCAGCAGACGGTTCGAGGGGAGGGAGAACTGATTGCCCTTAACCCTTCTGAACGGGGATATATGATCGCTGCTACTGTGGATGGGTTTGTGGACACTCTTTATGTAGGTGAGAATCAAAAGGTTCAAAAAGGGGACAAGCTGTTTCGGATGGTCGATTTGGATCAGAACTATTCTGAGCGGATCGATCGGATGGACAAAAGCCTCAACAGCCAGATGCTCTATACCAACGAGGAGTTCCTGACACTTACAAAAAACCGTCAAAATTTGATCGAGCAGTTAAAAACGGGTGATCAACTCTATGCAAAACGGTATGAGCAAGCGAAAGATGAACTGAAAAGTTTGGAGTTTAAAAAAAATGCTTTAGAAGAAAGTTATCGTGTTGAGCGTTCCAATGTTGAACGGACACGTGCTTTGTACCAAGAATCGATTGAATCGAAACGTGCTTTGGAGCGTTCGGAAAATAATTACGCCAAAGCTAAAGCGGAGTGGGAGAAGATTAACGTCGATTTGGAGATTCAAAAGCGTCATCTTGAGATTGTTCAAAAAGAAAAAGAGCAATTTTTGCTCGATGCATCGAATAAAATTCGGACGGTTGACAATTCGATGAATGGGGCGCAAGTTCGTCTAAGCGGACTCAAGCGGGACAATGAACGCCAACAAACTGATATTGCCCGTTATGCAACTTCGGACGTCAAAGCGCAAAAAGAGGGGCATGTTTTGCGAGTGTTGGTCAACGACAAAAACCGATATCTTCCTAAAGGTGAACCGGTGATCCATTTTGCCCCTAAAATTACGAAGAGAACCGTTATATTTAAAATTTCTGATTTTCACATGCCGTTGATTAAAAAAGGGTTGCCGGTACGGATTAAATTTTATGGATGGCCGGCATTGCAAGTGTCAGGATGGCCGAAGATTCGATACGGAACATTTAGCGGTATTATCGAAAAAGTCGACCCGATCGCATTTGAGCAAGGGTTTTATTATGCATACATTATTGAAGATCCCAAAGAGCCATGGCCTTCGGATCAGGTATTGAGAGTGGGAACGCGTGCGACGGTATGGGCGAGACTCTCTACAGTCCCTATCTGGTATCAGATGTGGCGCACTATGAATGCAATCCCCCCTAAAATGTTGACACCGGAAAAAGAGCAATGAGTTTCTGGAGAGTCGGAATCTTGGTTTTAACGCTCCATTTCTCTGCTTTAGCGGAAAAAATCCCTTTGGATTCGGAGATGATTTACCGTTTGCTGGATGGCGAGAATCCCTACGTCGTTATGGCGATAGCCAATCAAAAAATCCAAGAGAGCAGAGTTATTTCTGCTAAAGGGGGATTTGATACAAAGCTGGGAGCCAAGCACGATGAAAAACGGTACCCTCTCAGCGATGGACGTTTGAGTGATGTGTATCTCGAAAAACCTCTGGAGAGCGGCGTTGAGGTTTTGATGGGGTACCGAAAAGCATACGGTACGCAAGAATACAACAATATCAAAACAGGGGATGAGGGGGAGATGCGTGTAGGGGTTAAAATCCCTGTGATCCCTCTCCTCCATGGGACTAATGATCGCTATTTGTCATTAAAACTTGCCCAGATTGATTCGCAAAAGTCTCTTTCTGGGAGTACAAAAAATCTCAGAGAACTCTCTTATACGGTGATGGGAATCTATTATCAGCTGTTGTTTCGTCATGAGCTTATGGAACTCGAAAGTGGGCTCCTTGAAAAAGCGCAAAAACAATATGGGTTTATCGAAAAAAGGGTTTCGGTGGGTGATGAAGCCCCTATTTTACTCGTTGAAGCACGACAGAACGTGAATGAGCGTAAACAACGCTTCATCGAAAGTGCCAATGCTGTAAGCACTGTCAAAGAGCATCTAATCAGTTATTTGAATATCCCTGCCAAAGAGTTTGAGGAGAGATTTGAGATCCCTCATCTTCCTCTCCTCAAAGAGGAGGTATTTGATGTTGAAGGGCAAATGAAAAAAGTTCTCAAGAACAGACCTGAACTGCAAATATTGGAGTTTGAAAAAGAGAAATTAAACGAAGAACTGATGATGGCTCAAGTTTTGAAATATCCCCAAATCGATGCGGCAATTTATGGTGTTCATGATCAAGTGTATCAAAATGGATTCAAAGTTTCCCTAGAGATGGCGCTTCCGATCGAGAGACGAAAATATGAGGGGAAAAGTTCTGAACTTCAGACGAAAAAAGAGAACAACCTTAACGAGATGAAAAAATCCCTTTTGGAAGCGCGTCGAGTGGTGACGACTGCGGTGGAGACGTTGAACTCTTTATGGGAAAACTTTACGATTGTTCAAAATGAAATTGCCCTTGCTGAGCAATTGGAGCGAGCAGAAATGCGTAAATTCGAGCTCGGAGAGAGTGGTCTTTTTCTTCTCAATCAACGGGAGATGAGAACGCTTCAAGCAAAACAAAAAAAATCTGAGTATCATCTCAAAATGGTGATGAATCTTTTAGAAATTCAAAAAGAGAGTGGGGATATGGATCAACGATTTCTCCCCCTTATAGGGGATGTTTGAGCTAAGACCAGATGAAAGACTCCTCCTCTTCGGGTCTCCCTTGCAGTTTTAAGGAGGGTTGATAACTCATTTTATACTCCAAACTTTGGCACCCTTGTACGTAATAGCCCAAATAGATCCATTTAAGACCAAGACGCTTGGCAAATTCGATTTGTTGCAAGAGAGTATAGCGTCCCAGAGATTGAGCGTTGTAGTTTGGATCGTAGTAACAGTAGAGCGCACTAATCCCCTCCTCTAAAATATCGATTAAATCGACTGCAATGAGTTTTTCACCCTCAAAATAGAGAACTTCAAAACCAAAATCTCCATGCCCCTGAACAAATGAAGCATAATAGTTTTTAGGATCGGTTTTAGGGGCATCCCAATCACGTGTATGGTGTTTGTAGCGATGATACTGTTCAAAGAGATCCATGTGCTCACGGGTAAGAGTCGGATGACGGATGATGGAGGTGAGATGATCATTCTTACGGAGGATACGCCGATCGGATTTGCTAAAGG
>JBFYRD010000031.1:0-8783 GCA_041302405.1 Sulfuricurvum sp. | reverse complement strand
TATAAACCATTGTTATAATCGCGCTCATCATTTATATCAAAGGCGCACCAATGCTACCACGCTATGAAAACAAACTCAACGAAATCCGTTCGATGATTTCACTGATGCTCGCTCAAATTATTCAATCGAGTGAAGAGACGCTACGGGCATTTGAGACCGATAATGCTGAATTGTATGAAACGTCACGGACGTACATCAAAAACATTCAAGCCGAAGCCAACAAAATCGATAACGAGATTATTAAAACGTTTGCCCTCTTCGGACCGGAAGCGGATGAGTTGCGTCTTCTCGTGGCGTATTTGAAAATGACCAACGAAATCGACCGTATTGGTGACAGTCTCAAAAAATACAGCAAACGTCTCCATGATCACTGCATGGGGGGATGTGATATGTCTGTTCTCACTAACGCTATTGTTCAGTTGCACAAAACGACGATCAATGCGTTACAATACATTGCAGAATGTTTGAACGATATCGATGCGTGCGATGCGGATGATGTTTACCGCAAAGTGATGGTGGAAGAGTCTAAAAATGACGATCTTTTCTCGATTATGGAAAAAGAGCTTTTGACCCTCATTATCGATGCCAATGAACTCGCCGTTGAATACGTCAGAGTGTTGGGGACATTGCGCAAGCTGGAGCGGATCGGTGATCGTACGGTTAATATTGCGTCACTGATGCTTTATGCACAAAAAGGCGGAGAACTAAATCTTTACAATTAGTTCGTAAGATGCGCAAGTATTCAAAATTTATTCAAAAGAGGCTAACGGTGGAGACGCTGATACTGATTGTCGAAGACGAACAAGACATATTGGAACTGATGGAGTATCACTTGGGAAAAGAGGGGTATGAAACCATCGGTTTTCTCAACACCAAACATGTCGTGGATGCTCTTGATGAAGAGAAGGTAGATCTTATTTTGATGGATCGCAATCTCCCCGGTGCCGAGGGGTCTGAGTTTGTAGAATCGCTTCGCAAACGGGGAATACAAACGCCGGTTATTTTTGTCAGTGCAAAACAAAAAGATGAAGAGATTGAACAAGGTTTCGAGCGTGGAGGGGATGATTATATTACCAAACCCTTTAGTATGAAAGAGCTGATTTTACGGGTAAAAGCGATTCTCCGTCGTACCCAAAAACGTCCGAATGAAGGTTTGCTAACGTATCGCGATATCACTCTAAACCTCGGAGCACGGACGGTCGTGATTGAAGAAAATCCGGTGGAACTCACTAAGCTCGAATTTGATCTTTTGCATGCACTTGTTATGAATGAAAACGTTGTATTGGAGCGCGACTATCTCTTGGAACACGTTTGGGGGAGTGATGAAGTGTATCAAGATCGCACGGTCAACGTCGCTATCAATCGTCTCAAAGAAAAAATAGATCCCGATAAAAGCAAAGAGTATATCAAAACTGTACGGGGAGTTGGTTACACACTGTGCTAAGGATCCATCAGCTTTTTTTCCTCAATGTTTTAGGTCTTTTTGTTGCTGCACTCTTTGTTGCATCGCTGATTAGTTACTATACCCTCAAATCGATGATTATCCACGACAGCGAAGAGCGGCTGATCCAAAACATCAACCTTCTCGATCCTCTGATAACTACAACGAAAGATTATGATCGTTTTGTGGCACAAGCTTCTGGAAAAACCTTTCTTCGTGTGACTATAATCGATGAGGATGGGACGGTTATTGCCGAGAGCGATGCCGATAAAAAGACGATGGGGAACCATTCTGGCCGTATCGAGGTGATGCAGGCGATGAGTCAGCCTTATGGGGTGGCCATACGCTATTCGAACACCGTAAAAAATGATTTTATCTACGTTGCCCACAAAATCTCTACCCCTGATAAAACATTTTATCTCCGTTTAGCGATGAGTCTTGAGAGTGTGATGGAACATTTTTATCTCCTCTGGATCAAACTCGTCGGGGCGTTTGGGGTATTGGTTGTTATCGCTCTTCTTATTGCCTATAAGATCTCTAAAAAAACACGCTACGACATTCTACAGATTACCCATTATCTCGATCAAATATCGGCTAAAAATTATCAAGTCACCCTCAAACCCGAATATTTTCGCGAGTTTTTACAAATCTCGGTATTGCTTAAAAATCTGGTTAAAAAGCTCCAAAACCGAGACAAGCAAAAGCGCAAACATACTGCTAAGCTCCGACTTATCAACAAACAGCAAAACGATATTCTCTCTGCCATCAGCCATGAGTTTAAAAATCCGATTGCCGCCATTATGGGGTATGCGGAAACACTCCAAGATGATTTGCATCTCGATCCCAAAATACGGTCTAAATTTCTCGATAAAATCCTCTCCAATACCCACCGCGTCACCCTGATGCTCGATCGGCTTGCCCTCTCGGTGAAACTCGAAAATAACGATCTTTCGATTAAGCCCTCGATGTTTGAAATTTCCGAAGCGTGTCATGATTCCATATCGATTTTGCAGGCCAAATACCCTGGACGTACCATTCGTTATGAAGGGGGCTCAAAGAGGGTGTTTGCTGATAAGACGATGATTGAGCTGATCCTCACCAATCTCATCGACAATGCCCTCAAATACTCCGAAGAAGAGGTCGTTGTCACGCTCGGTGAGAGTACCTTGCGTATTTGTGACAAAGGGATCGGAATTCTCCCTAGTGAACTCGATAAAATTACCTCGAAGTTCTACCGTGTTCAAAAAAATCGTTGGGATAACTCGATGGGGCTAGGGCTCTCCATCGTCAGCTATATCCTCAAACTGCACGATTCGGATCTACGGATAGAGAGTACTTTTGGAGTGGGTTCAACGTTTAGTTTTTCCCTCGCCAATTTCATCGAAAAAAAGAAAATAACCCAAAAATGATTCCACTCCCTCTTTGTTTGGTAAAACTCATCGAACATTTATCCGCTGAGGGGATCAAACCTATCTTCGTCGGGGGATTTGTCCGCGATTATTTTAGCGGACACACTACTGCTGATTTGGATATCGAGCTTTATGGCGTTACCTCTCTCGAAGCGCTTGAAGCCCTTCTGCGACCTTTTGGAAAATTGGGCCTTTACGGTAAAAGTTTTGGTGTTCTAAAGCTCTCTTATGAGGGGTATTCGATCGATTTTGCACCGCCACGAACCGAATCCAAATCGGGATTCGGGCATAAAGGGTTTGAGGTAATCTGGGTGAGCGAACTCGATTTTGCTTCTGCTGCCCGCCGCCGCGATTTTACGATCAACGCGATCGGCTACGATCCCATAGCGCAAACACTCCTCGATCCTTATAACGGTGTAGGGGATTTAAAAGCTAAAATCCTCCGTTGCGTCGATCCTGAAACGTTTGTCGATGATCCTCTGCGGATAGTGCGCGCGATACAGTTTGCCGCCCGTTTCAGCTTGACATGCGATGAGGAGCTTTTGGTATTGTGTCGCAACATGATTGCCAAGGGTGCCCTCGAAGAGCTCCCCAAAGAGAGGATTTTCGAGGAGATTAAAAAACTGCTCACCCTCTCAAATAGACCCTCGATCGGATTGCGTCTTTTGGAGAGTTTTGGGGGGAGGAGCCTCTTTGGTGTGTTTGATGAACACTTATGGGAGGAGACATTGAATCGCGTCGATCAGCTCGCTCAAGAAACCTACGACACGCCGCAGGAGCGTTTGATGTTTCTCCTCGCCGCTTTGCTGCTGCATTGTGATGATCCGATTGGTGCGTTGGAGCGGATTACGTTTCACCATAGCTTGGCAATGCGTGTTCTTAAAATAATTATGCATGCGCGTAAATGGGGGGAACTCTCATTGCCCCCTCCGGCACTTTTAATGGGACGGGATTTAATTGCCCTTGGGTTGGCTCCCTCAGAAATGTTTAAAACCATTTTAGAGACTGCTTATGAAGCGCAGTTAAACCGGTTGTTTAGCAACCGTGATGAAGCTCTGGCGTGGCTAAAGAGGTACTTGGTAACAGAGTCGTAATCATCCTAGTCTAAAATTGCACATATTTTTTAGGATAAGGCTTGGCATGATTGATAAAATCTTCTTGAACATGACCCGCACCAGTGCATTATTGGTTCTTTTCATTGTTGCATGGATATTTGTGGTTCTTTTTAATCAGTCGACCGAAGCGATGCAGGCGTTTGGACTCGATTTTATTACCAAAGATGAGTGGGCACCAAACCTCGATAAATTCGGTTCATATGCGGCGATTTTCGGCTCCGTTGCGTCCACTTTTTTGGCGATGCTTTTAGCGATTCCTATTGCCATCGGTGTCGCAATTTTTCTCAGTGAAATTGCACACGATAAGATAAAAGGGATTTTCGGGGTGAGTATCGAGCTTCTTGCCGCGATCCCCTCTGTTATTTATGGGATGTGGGGATTGTTTTTCTTCGTCCCGATTTTACGCGATATCTTCGGCGGTATGGGGATCGGGCTCCTTGCGGCGGGGATCGTTTTGGCGATCATGATTTTGCCGTTTATGGCCGCGGTTACCCGTGATGCGATGAATACGACTCCTGATATCCTCAAAGAATCGGCGTATGCGCTAGGGGGGACTCAGTGGGATGTTATCAAAGACGTCATTATCCCTTATGCAAAAGCGGGTATTATCGGCTCACTTATCCTCGCTCTTGGGCGAGCGATTGGTGAGACGATGGCGGTAACCTTCGTTATGGGGAATACCCATCACGTTCCGAGTTCAATTATGGATCCAACTACATCGATTCCGGTTACCCTTGCAAACGAGTTTACCGAAGCCGATAGTTCACTTTATTTCTCCAGCCTCTTTGGGTTGGCGTTGACGTTGCTCATTATGAGCTTCGTCGTTATCGCTATCGCAAAGTTTTACTTTTTACGTAAAGTGAGAAAATCATAATGACTGCCGTTCAAAAACGTATATTTATCAATAAAGTAGCACTGGGGTTCTCTACCCTTAGTTCGATCATTGCCATTGGATTTTTGTTTTGGATTCTCGGAGTCTTGATGATGAAGGGGATTGATGCGCTGAACTGGAATATCTTTATCTATGAGGGGTCACCTCCTGGATATGAAGACAGCGGTCTCAAACACGCCCTTGTCGGTCAGCTGATTTTGGTGGGACTGGCAACGGTTATCGGAGTCCCTCTGGGGATTATGGCGGGAACGTATTTGAGTGAATACGGTAAAAATTCGAAGCTTGCCCATACGATCCGTGATATCTCGGATATCATGATGTCGGCACCCTCTATCGTTATCGGTGCCTTTGTTTATGCGATTATTGTTATGCCGATGGGGCACTTTAGCGCTTGGGCAGGAGCGATCGCATTGGCAATCATTATGATTCCGATCATCTTGCGTACCACCGATGATATGCTTCAACTCGTCCCTGGGACGTTGCGTGAAGCGGCGTTTGCTTTGGGTGCACCAAAATACAAAGTTATTATCGATATCGTTTATCGCGGTGCGAAAGCAGGGATTTTGACCGGAGTGCTTCTCGGAGTTGCCCGTGTGGCTGGAGAGACGGCACCATTGCTCTTTACCTCGTTTAACGATAACTTTTTCACGACCGATCTGAATGAAGCGATGCCTTCTCTTACGGTAACGATGTTTAACTATGCGATTAGTCCGTATGATGACTGGCAGCAACTCGGATGGGCTGCTGCTTTCATCCTCTCGATGTTTATTTTAGGTCTGAATATCATCGGACGACTTATTTTATTAGCCGGAAAAAGGAAATAACATTATGGCAAGTATTATCGATATCAAAGAAGAGTGCGCACTTCAAGTACGCAATTTTGACTTCACCTACAAAGGTGCCACAACTCCTAGTTTGAAAAAAGTGACGATGCCGATCGCTAAAAATGCGATTACGGCGTTAATCGGACCATCAGGATGTGGTAAAACCACATTGTTACGGGCATTTAACCGTATGCATGATCTTTATCCGGGTAACAAATATGAGGGTGAAATTGAATTCGAAGGGCGCAATATCCTTGACCCTAAAGAAGATTTGATCCTTTTGCGTACTAAAATCGGGATGATTTTCCAAAAACCGACGGCGTTTCCAATGTCGATTTATGACAATGTCGCTTACGGTATGCGTTTGCAAGGGATTAAAAACAAAACCGAACTCGATGGTCGTGTTGAAAAAGCACTCCAAGATGCCGCACTCTGGAAAGAGGTGAGCGATCGTCTCAAAAACGATGCAAACGGCCTCTCTGGAGGTCAGCAACAACGTCTTTGTATCGCACGTGCGATTGCGGTAGAGCCGGAAGTATTGCTTTTTGACGAACCAACCTCTGCACTTGACCCGATCTCGACACAGGGGATCGAAAAACTCGTTATCGAGCTCAAAGAGCGCGTATCGATCATCATCGTTACCCATAACATGCAGCAAGCCGCACGTGTGAGTGATTACACCGGATTTATGTATTTGGGAGATTTAGTGGAGCTTGGCAATACGGAAGAGCTGTTCGTTACCCCAAAAGAAAAACTGACCCAAGAGTACATCACCGGTAAGTTTGGGTGATATAATCCTTATAGGATTTCACCATTTGCTCACAGGAAGTACCATGAACCTTTTATCACTCTATCTTCTCCGTCCGCTCACCAAAACACAGATTGAATATTCGCTCGATCTTAGCCTCATAAAAGGGGTTGAGAACGGTTATTTCGGACACAACGAACATTATCATGTGGTACTTGCCCCGTTTGGGGTTTTAACCTTGATTGCCAAAGAGAAAAAAGAGATCCTCAATGCGCTGAGCCTGCTGAATATCTCTTTAGAAGATGAAGATCTCATTACTCAAGATTATCCCATCATGGTGGACAGTGCGCTGAATAAACATTTTGAGATTACCAATGAAGTGATTCTTTTGCGTGATACGTCACCGCTTAGTCTTAATATTATCGCGCTGGCTATCTCGCAGAGTGTGGGACTGGAGCATTACGAGAAGCGGCTTGATACCTTATTTGTCGAAAGTCGCCATATTGTCGAGTCCATCCACACGTTTTCGATCTCCAGACGTGCCCATTTAATGAGCTTCGTTAAACGGCTCGCCCTTACCCGTCATGACATGGTGAGTAACCTTTTGTTGTTGGATAAACCGAATATTTTATGGGATGATGAAGATGCGGAAGCGCTTTATAATCGTCTGGCATTTATCCTCGAACTGTATGATCGTCACGAAATCGCTTTATCAAAACTGGCACAGATCAAAGAAGATGTGATGTTGGTGATGGACATTATCAACCATAAAAAAAGCGAGTTTTTGGAGTGGATCATTATCATCTTGATCGGCGTTGAGATTGTTATGGGGCTGTACGATTTTTTTCTGAAATAAACCCTCTTTTGTTACCGTTAGGTTATAAAACGGTCACCGTATCGTAATGCTACCGTACTAAACTCTCGTTTATGAATGATCTATTATCATATAGAAGTGTTTTTATTTCGGATCTCCATCTTGGAACACGGGACGCTCAATCGGAGCATCTCTTAGAATTTATCCGAAACGTCGAATGCGAACATCTTTACCTCGTCGGCGACATTATCGACGGTTGGGAATTGCGCCGCAACTGGCGATGGAGTCAAGCCCAATCTGATGTCCTCCAAAAAATTCTCCGCAAAGCCCGTAAAGGGACACAAATCCATTACATAATCGGTAACCATGATGAGTTTTTACGCCCCTTTTTACCAATGGTGATGGGGGATAACATCACCATATCGCATGAAAAAGTCCATTACGCCCTCAATGGTAAACGCTATCTCGTCGTTCATGGCGATATGTTTGATGCGGTTACTATGACCAAAAAATGGGTCGCCCATTTGGGTGATCGTTGTTATCTTTTTATGCTTCGGCTGAACCGTCCGATCAATACGATACGCCGATTGTTTGGTAAATATCAGTACTGGTCATTGTCAAAAATGGCGAAACAGAGTGTCAAACAAGCGGTGAGCTTTATCACTGATTATGAAGAGATCCTCTCTTCTCATGCGGACGATGGCGGATACGATGGGGTGATCTGCGGGCATATCCATCATGCGGAGATACGCCTTATTAATAATATCGAATATCTCAACTGCGGTGACTGGGTTGAATCGTGCACAGCGGTCGTCGAACATTACGATGGAAGGTTTGAAATTTATGAACACCACCAAAACAGTTAGTATCGTTTTTTACAAAGGGAGCGGTAACTTTCGAGACAAACTCATTCGATTATGGACAAAGAGTCCCTATTCGCATTCTGAATTTGGGCGGAGCGATGGATTGTATCACTCCAACGATCGGTTTCGATTGGTCTCCAGAGCTGAAATGATCGACGTCGATTCGAATGACTGGGAGATTTGCAAACTGATACTCCCCTCTGAGGTTATCGAACGGGTTGAAAAACGTCAGTTGAAAAAAAACGGGACCTCTTATGATTGGATCGGGATCATCTTTTCCCAAGTGTTTCGATTGGGGATTCACGATTCGCGCCGATGGTTTTGTTCCAAAAGCAATGCCGATGATCTCCATTATGCCTACAAGCTGATGCAAAGAGCTAAAAAGAGTACCTATGAGCCTTATGTCAGGGCACTTCACCCAATACAAAAATTCAAATCCAATGAACTCTCTCCGAGTGATCTGTTTGCGATAGTACGCGAAATAGAACAGCTTCAAAATAACTCTCATTCTAACGAAGTACGCTACCCGAACGCTTATGCGCGAAGCTACCGAGCAGGGTGAGTAGGTTTTATTCCTGATCAGACTCATCAGGACCGGGTTTACGCGGTTTGGATTTAAAAAGCAAATCACTAGGGCTCTCTTGGAGCGACTTTATTAACACTTTCCCCTCGCGAAT
>JBFYRD010000029.1:0-7457 GCA_041302405.1 Sulfuricurvum sp. | reverse complement strand
TTCCTTCGAGTTCTGCCCATTCAATAGCTGTTTTCTTAGAGAATGCCATCTCCCAATTGTCTCTACCTTGTTTTGATAGGGTTTTACTCTTGATTTCGTCGTTTGTTATAGGTGATTTAGTAGCCATAAGTAAATAATGAGGGGGCTTTCGCCCCCTCTATGAGTTAGGATAGATCAACAAATTTCTTGCCATCGTCGATGAACCAATAATAACCAAGAGCATTGATCGCATCTGTAATCTCAGCCATGCTTGGGCAATCGGGAGAAAAGCAGCTTTGAATAGATCGAAAAGAAACATATTCAATACCCTCTTCAGCTTTACGGCTCAAATATTTTTGAACTCGATCAATTACTTTGCCACGATTACCGACTTCCTCTTGGAAAGATTGATCTTCAAGAGCTTTGCCATCTTCTGATGTGGCAGCGGCGAAGATTTCGACTTCCACCTCTGATACGACAGTATAAGCGCAGCAGCGCAGTTTCTGGCAATTATAATCAGAAGGAACACTCACAACATCTTTTGGATTAATCTTTACGACAACCATCTTGCCTTGCGACCAATCGCGAGCATAATCCCATGAGCCAGCATGTAATCCTGGGCTACAGGTCTGATTTCTATCATCATCAACGCAGTTGCGCTGCACTTCGATATGCTCGCCTACGCCGTTATAGATTTGTCCTTGAGAGTTTACATCGCCTTGGATAACTTTTGTTGAAGTGTTTCCTCTGATAGAATAGAAGTCATTTCCCAATCCACGATATGCCAAGAAGCAACCATCTTCCGTAATAGGGAGTTCTTTGTAGGAAAGGAAATCGTAAAGTTCCCGCACAGAATTATACGACGGATTCTTTTTCAAGTTTTCCCAGAACTTCTCCAGCAAAGTAACTGGCAGATTCTGTTCAATCAAAGAAAAGACTTTTTGCGCCAATGGTGCTGGCAGCAGTTCTCCATGATAAGCCACCTCTTGGGTTGCTACGTTGACTTGGAAACCATTCTTCGCAATGTCACGATTTGGGCAGCCTTCTTGCAGAGCTTTCTCAATCGCTGCCTCCTGTTGATCAGATGGTAAACGCAATGCTGCGATAACTGCTGCATATTTCGGATCTGAACTAACAAACTTTTGCGGCTTGTTATTCATGAATAGGACGATTCCTGTTTGATTAATTATGTATTTCATACGCTTTTAATGTATAGTTGTTCTGGATATTTGTCAAGGATTATTTTGCGGCTTTGATGAATTTTCTTACATCGGAACGCTTGGGATTAAAGTAGTAACTTGATAGCGCCAAGTTCGTAAATGTCGAGACGAGTTCATTATTATTGTTTTTTAATTGAGTGATGACTTTTTCAATACGCTCCATTTGTTTGGAAAAGCGTGAGCTATGAACATTCTTCGAAATATTCGAAAGAATAATGTTTTGTGTTTTGTTCGTCAAAAGGTTTTTACACGCATGATAACGACTATTCATTTTGGAGATCGCATTCTGAACGTCATTGTAAAGTTCGCTCACCTTTTTTAATTTGTCGCAAGTTTCTTGATTATTTGACATCCAGTAGCCAAGTTTCGCCAAATCTTTTTTCAACGATACAGAAGTAAAACCATAAATAGTTTCGAATCCGTTCTGCAATACAACAATTTTTTTAAATTCACGCAACGAGTCGGACTGCGAGACTTTTGCCAAGAAATCCTGCGCCTCATCTACACTGTGGTTTACGCTCCAATAGCAATTGTGAAGTTCAAGCGCAGAAGCGCGGAATGAAGAAGCATGACCACGACCACGTTTATAGACAGAGAATTTGCCATCGCTATAACCGCTGCCGCTTTGCTTTGGAAACAAACAGGATGCTGGCTTAAACACTAGGTCAGAATCAACTTGATACTGAGCGATAGATTCAGAAATATACTGCGCATCCTCTTTTTTAACAAAAAGTATAGATTTTGCATTGTTTGCGCACCATGCTTTCAACTTTTCCATTTGGCTGACACGATGATGATGCGTGTTGGAAACGGTGACTACAAGCTTGCGACCTTTATTCTCAAGGAAGGGATTATTTGCATCTTCTCCAGCGACAACAATCTTATTCAATGCGAGAGCGACTTTGGGATGAACAAATGCCGAATTTTTAAATACAAAAAATTCAGACTTATTCTTGTTATTTACGCACAACTCTGACAATGGCAAGCTGCCAATAGATTCTTTTTGTTGATTAATAAATTCCGCCAAAGCCTCTTCGCATTTTGCGATACCATAATTAAACTTAGGAGTTTCACGAAAGAATTCACGCGAAATAGGCACTTCAAAAAATCCAACAGGAACATCAATCTGAATAGCAGTTTTCGGACGACAGTCTTTCTCGAAAGCGAATTCTTTAAAGCTTTCTGGAGTATTGTATTTTACACCGCCCATCGTGATGATATATTCGTGGTCGATACCGTCAGAATCCTCATCGAATGAATAGAAGCGAACGCCATCTTTTTCCAAGATAAGAGTTTTTGAATAGGCTTTCATATTTCTACCAAGATCCTCAACGATCTGAACATTTGCCAAGGTAGCGTTACTCGCCATGGCATGAGAGTAATTCAAAAAGGTGTCGGTATCGCTATTATATCTTTCTGTCTTGATATCAATCTCCACTAACAAACCACTTTCGTTTGTTGGTTCTTGCGACATTTCAATGACTTGACCAATGGACGCGCCAGACTCGTCGCCGCCAAGAACGCACGAATATACAGTCTTCGTGCCATTGTGAAAGGAAGTGACGTAAAAAGCATCTTGATAACAATGACCAGCCTTTGCGCCTACACCAAAGCCACCGATTGGTTGATCGCTGTTAGATTTGGTAGAGCGAAAATATTTGCCGAACACGTTGCGAATACCATTGTCATCTAAACCGTTAGCGAAGTCTCGGACAAAGAAGCGATTCTCTTGGACTCCTAATTGTACAGGTTGCTGAATTTTGTGTTTCAAATGCTCATCGACAGCATTACTCGCCCATTCTCGCACTACTGCCAGAATTTTGTCGGTGTAGATATTGTCGCGGAAGATTTGGCAAGCTTGTTTCATGCCTTCCAAGTCCATGTCCATGTTGGACACTTGTGAAGATTCAATTCCTTGAGTGAAGATAGGGGATGTGTTGAGTTGCGTTTTCATGTCGAGGCAGATAATAATCAAAAATCAGACTATGTCAACATGTTTTTGTTAAAAATTTTAAGGGTAGATTTTTGTTGACAAATTATAAGGAATCATTATGATGTGAGCCACATGAAATTAGGACTCGTATGTATCAGCGTTTTTAAGATTGACGTTGTTTTTTCTTGACTCTTTATTATTATTAGATAACATTAGCGCATGAATATTTTTTGCCTTGATACCGATCCAGTTGTCGCAGCCCAATATCATTGTGATAAACACAATTGCAAAATGATTTTAGAAGCAACCCAGCTTCTTTGTACCGCTTTTTGGATGCAGGGCATTGAAGCTCCATACCGCAAGACTCATTTTAATCATCCGAGCGCAATTTGGGCTAGAACATCTAAGGGAAATTTTGATTGGTTGCTCACTCATGCTACCGCCCTTTGTGATGAATATACATTCCGTTATGGTAAATTTCACAAATCATCTTCAATTCTTACATGGGTGAACCAAAATCGCAATCAACTCAAGTTTGACACAATAGAGCAAACAGAATTCGCCGTTGCTATCTCACAGGAACAGCGCTGTCGCACCCATCCTAACTTTAAAAATCTTTCAGTTGTCCACAAATACCGTGAATATTATAATTACGATAAAGCTTCTTTTTGCAAATGGACAAAACGCAAACAACCAGAGTGGTTCAAACCTGTAGCCCCATAATAACGATTAATTCCAAAAGATTGAGCAACTAACTAAAGCCATCCATAATTTTTATAAAAATATCTTGACAAACATCTAAGAATACATTATATTCCTACCAATGAGTTTCACCGAACACATATTTAAAACACTTTTTAATGACCCAAATTTCTTGGGCGAAGCTCTACTAAGCTATTGTTTTGTGGGAGATGGAAGAGGATGTTATTCTAACTTTGAAGTAAATCCATCTTTTAAAAAAGGAAAACATTTGCGAGAAGAATTTGCTGTTGATTTTTTGGGCGAAGAGTTTGAAGATGAAGATCTCGACCGCATTCATGTTTATACCAACTACAAAGAAGACATCACTTTAGCATGGCATTGGGATGGCGATGGTCATTTAATCTTTGTTTTTGGAAACATCCAAATAGAAAACACTGATATCAAAAAAGATTATACTTGGAAATTTATTAAATAATAAAAAACATGAAAAATAAAACAACAAACAATCCCAACGAGAATTCTATTTTCGTATTATATCCTAAAAGATCGTCATTTGGAATTTGGAGCTTTGATGATCCAACTAAAAGTTTAGTTAGCGAACCTTTTGTGGGTGTTACTAATCTTGTGATTGATAGAATGGCGCAAGAGTCTGGATATGATTTAAAAGATAACCCTCAAATAGCAATATTCTTTTCCGCAACAGAGTTTCCAGATTCACAATGTTCCTTGGTATTGCAAAGTACTTCTCCAAGCGGATCAACTTATAAAGATGATAAAAGCGACTTGCTACCTTGGCTATGTCCTGCATTTTTCAAATATTTCCCAGAGGCTCCTATTTCTTTATACGGTCACGTAAAACCTTTTTCGGAATAATAATATGGAATTCATTAAACAAAACCTTGAAGAAGAATGGCTACCAGTTGTCGAGCAATTCCCAAAGATTTTTCTTGAGCCTTCTGAATACGTTTTGGACTGCTACGAAAAATACTACAAAAAACAAGGAATACCAAAAGAAGACCTTGTAAATTTGCGGTACGGTTTCGAGCATGGTATCGGCTGGAAAGATATTGTCATTGGTCTTTGTCAAGATCTACAACAACTCGCTGATAAAGCTGCTGCCGAAGGAAATACTTTCCAATATAAAGGTTGCATCATGAAAGAAAAATTTGGTCAATTTCGCCCACAAGGAGATCTTGAAAAAAGCGATGGCGCTTGGGAAATTTATTTTAGAGAATACTACGACATCTGCCACAAATGGGAAGAAAAATCATTAAAAGTCTGTGAGGTTTGCGGCAAAGATGGAACTTGCAGAGGAGGCGGATGGTATAAAACGCTTTGTGACGAACATTCTAAAAAATGAAAAACTCGAAAATAATTTGCGTGAGCGATATTCATGGAGAAATTCATAAACTCAAAAACCTTTTTGAAAAACTATCATTCACTAAAAACGACACGATTATTTTTCTTGGTGATTATATTGACAGGGGAGAAGATAGTCGCGGAGTAATTGATTTTGTTTTATCTCTAAAAGACAAATGCAATTTGGTTACACTAAAAGGCAATCACGAAATGTTTGCTATGGACAGTCTGAAATTCACCGAGGGAAGATTGGGTCTGGCTCATATGTTCCATTCTTGGATGAATAATGGTGGAGAAGCGTGTTTGCGTTCGTATTGTAGAGACGGTCTGTACATGGATAAATCAGCTGAAATTATTGAAGAAATGTTTATTGATCATGGTGATTTTTTTAATGATTTAAAACTCACTTATGAAACAGAAAACCATATCTTTGTTCACGGACATTTGGCGCACGAGCAAGATGTAGAGGATCAAGAAGAATGGCAATGCATTTGGGGGAGATTTTCAGATATTTATCCACACAAATCAGGCAAAACCGTTGTTTGTGGTCACAGTATTCAAAGAGATGGGGTCGCTAATGATGGATTCAGAATTTGCATTGATACTGGAAGCTTCCTTGCGGACGGATATATCACCGCGATGGTAATTGATGGAGCAAAAGAATATTTTGTAAACAGTAGGTGATTTGATTATATATCATATTTTTCTTGACAAAACTCGAAACTAATACACAATCGCGACATGGAAAATTTAAATCAACCTGTCATACTCATCGGAGATTTTCACGGAGAGTGGGATGCGGTTTTTCGTGAAATTAGCAAATTCAGTTTAAAAGACTGCCTCTTAATTGGGGTGGGTGATTTGGGAATTGGTTTTAAATCAGAAAGAAAACAGACGAGAGAAATTGAATTGTTAAACAATCGTTTTAAGTCTAAAAATATTCTTTTTAAGGGTATTCGCGGTAATCATGATGACCCTGCGTATTTTGACGGTAAGATAAACGAATCGCATTTTGAACTTCTTCCCGATTATGCCTACAGAATAATAAACGACAAATCATTTTTGTTTGTGGGTGGTGCTGTCAGTATTGATCGGTACGTTCGCGTCCCCACTGTGTCGTGGTGGGAGGATGAAATATTTGTTCTCAACCCTGAACTTGTCAAACCGTGTGATGTATTAATTACCCATACCGCCCCAAATTGGAATGGACATTTTGCAAAACAGGGCATTCAATCTTGGTGCGATAAAGATCCCACTCTTTGGGAAGAGTGTGTTAAAGAGCGCGAAGATGTGGCGAAATTGATTGAAATTTGTGGCGCGAAACAACATTGTTGTGGTCATTTTCACTGTAGCAGCTTTGCATCTGTGAATGGTTGCGACAGCAGAATCTTAAACATATTAGAGCTTTATGAACTTTAATATTGACAAACTCCAACTTAATGCTAATGTGCTTGCATATTAAAAAACAGCCGCAATTCATCCGAAATTAAATATATGAACGCATCAATAAAAATATACGATAAAATGAATCAACAACTGTACAGAAAAGTCGGTCGCAAATATGTTCCTGAAACCGATCCTTATGCACTAGACGGATTGCGTGAAGGCTGGTGGTTGGTAAAGGTAACTCCTGGCAGCACATCTATTCGCCAGCAAGTGTATCCTTCAAAGGCAGAAATCTCCGCTGCTGCCAAAGACAAGGAGGATGAGTTGTTGCAAATTATTCGTGAAGCTAGTGAGGCAAAACCAGCTAAAATTCCGATCAGTCCAGAGGCACTAGCCGATTGGAAAGAGTTTATTGCTAAACACGGCGATGAGTTTTCTTCTCTTCAATATCCATCAATGCAAGAGAATGCAGAAAAAATTGTAGAAGCACTATTGAAATAAAGTCGTGAAATACAGAATAAAAGAAACGATTGATGGTAATGATAAAAGCATATTTAATATTGAATATGAATGGCTTTGGGGATGGTCAACTTATGCGAGATGTTCAAGCAAAGAGCAAGGGGAAAAGTATATTAGAAGCTTACAAACAAAAGAAGTGAAATATCATACAGTAGAACAATAATATGAGAGAATTAAAATTTAGATTTTGGAATCCAATTGCTAAGAAATATAGCATGTCATGGAGATATAATCTTACACATGATGGTAAGATTCTTGCCTATGATGTTGATATGATGGATTATGATGAACCAACAGATCCGAAAAATTCTATTCTTACTATTCAGCAATACACTGGCTTAAAAGATAAGAATGGTGTT
>JBFYRD010000028.1:0-2546 GCA_041302405.1 Sulfuricurvum sp. | reverse complement strand
TGAAAAATTTTGTTCTATTTCAGGCTACACTGAAAATGAATTGATCGGTCAAGCTCAAAGCATTGTAAATAGCGGAGAGATGGCATCGAGTTTTTTCGCTAAATTATGGCGTACAATCAGTGCACAAAAAATCTACAAAGGGACTTTTAAAAACAGACGAAAAGACGGTTCTATTTTTTACATTGAAACACTCATTAAACCGATTGTAGACAGCAACGATACAATCGTTGAATACATAGCTATATCTCATGATATTACCCCTATTATGGAATCATTTGTTAAAGAACAAGAGACACAAAAAGCAAAAAATAATTTTTTCACCAATATTTCACATGAGATGAAAACCCCTCTAAACTCTATCTTAGGACTTACCTCTTTACTGAAACTTCAAACCTATAGCGATCCAAAATTGTTAACTATGATTGATATCATAGAAAAAAGTTCTCATCAACTTTCACAAATGATCCAATCAGTTTTAGACATCCAAAAAATACAAAATGGTCAATTCGAACTTAACAGCCATACTTTTGAAATTATCCCTCTACTCAACACTCTGATGGAACTATATTTTCAAAAAAGTCAAAAAAAAGAACAAACTTACGAGTATTCCATCAATTCCTCTATGCCTCATACATTGATTGGTGATTCCAAACGTCTTTCGCAGGCATTGGGTACCATTATTGATAATGCAGTTAAATTTACACCCAATAAAGGGATGATTGATGTGCAATTTGATTTCGATCATGATACAAACCACCTGATATGTCAAGTCCATGACAGCGGTATTGGCATATCACATGAAAATCAATCAAAAATTTTTTCTATGCAACAACTTGATTCTTCAATCAATCGTAAATACGAAGGTGCTGGGATAGGATTAACGATTGCTTCGAACATTATAAAAAAAATGAAGGGGTCTATTACCCTTCACAGCCGTGAAGGTGAAGGGTCTACTTTTCTAATTGAATTTTATTTAGAACCTGCCTGATATCTATCATTTACGCCGTTTTAAACTGAGAGAGCGTACCATTGAGTCCTTCGGCAAGTTTTGCCAAATGTTCAACCGCAGCAGCGATCTCTTCGACACTCCGAGCATTCGTTGATGCTAGCGTAGTAATATTCCCCATTTTTACGATAATATCATTGGTTTTAGCCACCCCGACACCCGCTTCTTTTGCACTGTTGACCGCCATATCCGCAGCAATTGCGATCTCGTGAGCACTCTCTTGCATGGTTCCCTCCAACTCATGCGCCTGATCACCGATTTGACGGATTTTCGATGCACTGCTCGACATCATATCGGTAGCGTCATTCACCGATTGAACGATAATCGATACGGTCGAATTGCTCTCCGCCAACGATTTTTGTGTCCGTTCTGCCAATTTTCGTACCTCATCGGCAACAACGGCGAATCCGCGTCCGTGTTCCCCTGCCCGCGCCGCTTCAATCGCCGCATTAAGAGCAAGAAGATTGGTCTGTTCCGCAATATCGCTAATGACCGAAAGGACCGCTTTAACCTGTTCCGCTTCCATAGAGAGACGCTCCAATCTTCCCGCCAACTCTACTTGATCTACTACGATATGTTGAAGCTCACTTGAGACTTTTTGGACTTCATCGGCAACATCCGAGACATTAGCGGAAACTTTTTTCATCATGTCACCCGTTTTTTGAGAACCGGCTTCACCCACATTTAAAATCCGTGAGACATCATTGGAAACATTGAGCGTTTGTTCCATCGCCATCGCTGTCTCTTCCGAACGGACACCGATCTGAGAACTCGTGGCAAAAAGCTCTTCGGCAACGGCAGCATTTTCGGTAGCCGAGTGCTTAGCACTGTTAATCGCTTGTTGAACCGAGCGCATTAGCTCATTAAACCCATCCGCAACCTCTTTGAGCTCATCATTATTGGGATGGTTGATTGTGTGGGTAAGATTTTTGCTTCGGGCGATCTCTCCCATGATTTTACGAAAACTGCTGGTAGAATGTTCGATCGACGAGATCGTTCTCCACCCTATAAAACCACTCACTCCCAACCCTACGAGCAACAAAGTGATAAAAATCGTCATTTGATTGTTATACGATTCTTGAGAGCTTTCGTACCCTTTTTTAGCCTCATCGAGCTGTAAGGTGACCAGTTTTCCAATCGTCTCGCTGATCGGATCGATCTTAGGATAGAGTTTATTCACCGAAAATTGGGCAACACCCTCTAAATCATTAGCCTCCAGCAGAGCTAACAACTCTTCAACCCCCTCATCTGCACTTTTGAATCGCTCTTTA
Source organism: Sulfuricurvum sp. (assembly GCA_041302405.1). Classification (GTDB taxonomy): domain Bacteria; phylum Campylobacterota; class Campylobacteria; order Campylobacterales; family Sulfurimonadaceae; genus Sulfuricurvum. The sequence continues at coordinate 269 of JBFYRD010000028.1, read as the reverse complement.
GCTTCATTGACCAAAGCACTCTCTTCGCTGGTCAACTCGGTCGAGGAATAAGCACTCCACTCTTTAGCAATCGATTCTTGTGCCTGCTTGATGTTTTTAATCGCTTCGGATGAGGTGATATTTTCATTTCGTGCTTTATGACAGGTATCGACGATGTTCACCGCATACATATCGGCAGCCGTTTTGAGTTGAGAAAGGGGAACGATACGATTATCGTAAACATTTTTAAATTCGTTATTGCACCCGCGCATACCAGAGAGTCCAAACAG
>JBFYRD010000027.1:0-3345 GCA_041302405.1 Sulfuricurvum sp. | reverse complement strand
ATTTTCGAGAATTTTTGGTTTGGAAATAAAGTAACCTTGAAAATACGAAAACCCTTTTGCGACACACTCAGCATGTTTGTCGTGCGATTCGATCTTTGCTCCGATTACTATCAATCCGAGTTTTTTTAACCATTCTACGTCTTCACGTTTAATCCGAGTTGTGCGAGAAATGTCGATTTTTACAAATTCTAAATAGGGGAAAATAGGGGAAAACTTTTCGATATTTTCCGGCGTAAACGCAAAATCATTCAGAGCAAAACGATACCCTAAAGCGGAAAGTCTTTTTAAATGTTCACACAACGGCTCATCAATCACAATCTCTTCGAGCAGTGCATAAACAACCCTCTCTTTGGGGAGCAATTCCAGTAGTTCATGAAATATAAACGTGTAATCAGCGCGGATAAAACCGATCCTCTTACCCAAAATACGGTCAATTCCAAAAGCACTTTGTAAATCATTGATTAGATTCGACGTTAGATGCGTGTTCCCCTGATTTCCGGAATAAAAAAGATCATATGCTTCCAACGCGCCGCGTTCGTTTACAATAGGTTGACGACCAATGTAACTGCTTCCCATCTTTATATCGTTTCTTGCTTTATTAACGTGGGTGAGGGTTCATAAAAATAATACCCTTGCGAGGCATCGATCCCCATCTCTTTTACTCTTTTGTAAATCTCTTCATTCGCCACAAATTCTGCAACAACGCTGATTCCCATTTCATGAGCAAAATCACAAATATGTTTAACGAAAATTTGTGCATTTCGATCGTGAGGAAGATTTTTAATCAATGCTCCATCGATCTTGAGTGTATCAACATTTAACTTTAAAAGATGGTCAAAATTTGAATAGCCTGAACCAAAATCATCGATTGCAAAACGGCATCCAATCGATTTGAATCGATCCACAAACTCACTGACCGAATGGTAATTTTCGATCCCTTCACTCTCAAGAATTTCAAAAATCATCAGTTTCCCCATACCATTATCCTGTATCGCACGTTCCAAATAATCAGCCAGATCAGGGTTAATGAGATCTTGTGCTGAGAGATTTAGGCTCACGGGGAGGGTAGAATGCTTAAACGCTTCGATCACTTTATCAATCATTATTTTTGTAAGCTCGGGATAAAGCTTCGTCTTTTTTGCAATCTCCAAAAATTGATAAGGTGAGATAACGGTATGATCACGATCAATAAGACGAATAAGTGCTTCATATTTGATGATTCTTCCATTCAGATTATCAACAATCGGCTGAAAATAAGGGACAATACGGGACTCTTCAATCGACTCTTTAATCCGTTTATACCAGGCGATATTATTCTCTTGCTCATGTTTTGATTCAAATGAAAAAAGGGCTAAACTGTGGCGTTGACGTTTTGCTTGCTTAATCGCAGCGTTGGCGTGCTCGAGTACTCGGTCGCTTATGCGGGCCAATCCAACGGTAATCGTCAGCACAATCTCAATTCCCTCGACAATAAAAGACTCTTTTTGGGTTGAGACAATCAACTCTTCTAGAAATTGGATGAACACATTCAAATCATGGCAATCAGAAACCACTAAAGCATATTCATCGCTTCCCATCTTATACAAGGTCATATTCTTCTGTTCAGCAATCTTGAAACTAAGCCAGTGTCCGTATCCTGATAAAATCATATCGCCGATCGCGACACCGTATACCTCATTAATATCACTAAAGCGGTCAATATTAACGATTGCCAAACCAGAGATGTCCTGACGCGCCAACGCTTCAACCAATGAAAAACGATTAGGTAAATCGGTAATCGGATCGGTACTGAGATGGTATTCTAATTGCTCGCGCTGCGCAAAGGAGCGTATCGCGAACCCAATATCACCGGCCAATTCCTCGAGCATCGATATCTCTTTTGCATCAAACCCGTCAGAAGATTTCGAATAAAGGGTTATAACTCCCAAAAGAGCTGAGTCAATAGCGCTTACCAACGGGATCGATATCATCGAACCGTACTGCCCTTTTTCAGCAATAAAACGCCATGATCCAAGAGAGTTTTGTCTCTCCAAATGATCTAAAGCAATGGTTTTATTCTCTTGCAAAGCACGTCTAAGCGGATTAATCGCATCCATGTTCTCATCACCTAAAGCAATAATCATGTTCGGATACAAATAACCCGTGGGATCATCCGAGTACGCTTTCACAATCAGAGAATTATCCTCTTTGAGGGCAATGTGACACAACCCATATCCAGGATGTTCTGCTAAGCGCTTACATGAGTGACGCATCAATTCACCAACATCTTTTGCAGTAATCAAAAACTGGTTAATATCAGCAACCGTCCGAAGAATCCCATCAAGATATACTGCCTCATGCAATGCCTCTTTCAAATCGGCTTGCTGACGTTGCATCGAATGAAACGAATAACTTAGCACGTCATCCAAAATAGAAAGTTCTTCGATTACATATTTCTCACTCTTCCCATTGTGCGATTGTGCTCTTGCAGTAATCCGCTCAAGCGGCACAACAACCAATCGTCTTACCCCAAACAATACACCCAAAGCGATAAAGCCCAAAGAGAGAAACAACGTTATTCCATAAAACAATGCTATGTTATTCAGCCGTTCAAACACAAAATCTTGGTTTAAATCAACCAACAAAAAAGCACTTTTCTTTTTAGATTCTAAAAAATAGCTAAATTTTGCTACATACCGAAGATGAGAATGATCAATAAGCCCTTGCGAAATGTCACTAATCGAGAGATAGCCTGTTTCGATATTTTTTCCGGCTAAAGAGCGTGATGAAGAGATAGCAATCGTTTTTCCATCCAAGGACAATGACAACGAAGCAATTGAACCGTCCACTACACTTGTTTGATCTAAAAGAGGTTGAATGTTTTCATTACGCCCAGCTTGAAGCGACTTTTGAAGATCTTCTTCTAAGCGAAAAACGCTCTGATTGATCGTATCGGAGAGGTAACGCAGGGTACCGATTCTCTCAACATAATAAAAAGTAGCCGAAAGCAAGCCAATAACAAAAAAGAAAATGGCTACACTTAAGAGGCTAAAACGTTGTATCTTCACGGTAATAGTCTGTCAGTTTTTATTTTCTGATTATTCAAATAAAGTATAATCGCTTCAGAGTTTTTTTCATTCAACCACTCTACTTGGGTTGTAGTACTCATAAACTCTTCATAGCTTTGCCCTTCGAGGTATCCTTTAATCGTCTCATAATACTCTTCCGGATCATTTTGGAGCTGTTTTAACCCTAAAGCAAAAATCTCCCGGAGCCTCTCAAACTCTTTTTCTCTCCCCTGAATTGCCTTTTCATCGACAAAAAGGGCATCTACAACAAAAAAAGTCTCCATAGTACGTGTGGAAG
>JBFYRD010000005.1:0-5336 GCA_041302405.1 Sulfuricurvum sp. | reverse complement strand
CTTTTTTCTGCTCTAAGATCATACGATCTTGGAACACTTTACTTTTATCTTTAGCAAACGCTTGCATATCTTCGACTTCATCCATTTCATCGACAATCTCAACACCTAAAAGTGCTTCAATCGCATCTTCCAGAGTCACCACCCCAGATGTTTGTCCATAATTATCATGAACGATAAAGAGGTGTGTTTTCTTTTTGATAAATACATCGATCAATGCGGATACCGGAACATTTTCTGAAACTTTATGGACCGGAAATGCAATTTCATCGAGTCTCTTCTCATCATTATCATCGATACTCTCTTCTAAAATATTTTGATTAAAGACAACCCCCGTAATATGATCGATTGACTCTCCAAAAATAGGAATCCGAGAATGAATATACAAACGATCCTCTTTGATTGCTTCTGCAATCGTTGTTTGTGCCGAAAGAGAAAACACAACACTTCTTGGTGTCATAATGTCTTTGGCTTTAATATGTTTTAGCTTTAAAAGGTTCTCAATCAACGTACTCTCTTTACTGAGTAATGTCCCCTCTTTTTCTCCCATTGCAACAACTGCCATAATCTCTTCACGAGAAAAATTAGTATGATGTTTTTTGCCTTTAGAGATAAAAGTCGTAATGATCGAAGAAAACCACACCAACGGATAGGTAATCTTGATCAATACCGAGATGACATAAGCTGATGGAACGAGCAATGATTTCCAATAAATAGCTCCAATTGTTTTAGGAATAATTTCTGAAACATACAGAATCAATAACGTCAATACAAATGCGATTGCGGTTTGCCATTCTACCCCAAACAGGATCTGTGCCTGAGCACCTACTCCTGCTGCACCCATAGTATGTGCAAAAGTATTTAAAATTAAAATCGATGCGATCGGTCGATCGATATTCGATTTCAATTTTTTTAGAATAGCAATCGCTTTCTCATTCGTTTTTGGAAGAGTTTCGATATAAGAGTTAGTACTCGATAATAGTACTGCTTCCAAAACAGAACAAACAAATGAAACACTCAAAGCAATCAATAAATAGGTTACTAACAATGTCACGCGTCACACCCTCTAGAAAGGCTCAACACATAACGCCTATCCCCACAATCAACAGAATTCAATCTAACCACCTTTTCTATTTATAATCAAAACAATATCACATCTACTTTACATTAATCCCCAACGATTACCACTATATAAATACTTTTAGTAACGTTGAGGCGCTATAAAGTTAATCGTTTCGACTTCAATGTCATTTAATTTAGCATGTAACGGATAATCTCGAATAAACTCCGCGACATCGTATGCTATCGATTTGGAGTTCGTACAATCAATAATAACTTTTGAATGTGCAGGGATCGATTCAAGTGTCGAAATGATACTTGCTTTATTAAAAAATGACACCTCTTCCGCCAAAACGATATGATGAACAATCCGCCCATCATCACGTGAAATTTGATCTTTCAAATGGTACGAATTACGATAACTGTGGTGAAGCGTAAAGAACAAACTCACCACCAAACCGAACATAACCCCGGTCAACAAATCGGTCAACAGCATTAAGAGTATCGTTACCGTAAACGGAACAAATTGTTCCCAACCCAAGCGATACATCCACTTAAAAAGCGATGGTTTTGAGAGTTTGTATCCCACCATAATTAAAATTGCCGATAATGAAGCATAAGGGATCATATTCAACAAACTTGCAATCGTCACAACACTTAACAAAAGAAAAATCCCGTGCAAAATAGTGGAGAGTTTGGTTTTAGCCCCAAAGGTAATATTGGCTGAACTTCTGACGATCACCTGTGTAATCGGCAATCCTCCAATTAATCCTGAAAAAACATTCCCCAAGCCTTGTGCTTTAAGCTCGCGGTTGGTAGGTGTTACCCGTTTAAGAGGATCAAGTTTATCCGTTGCTTCAACGCCTAACAATGTCTCTAAACTCGCAACAATAGCCATCACGGCGGCTATTTTGTAAACGTCCGTATTGCTCAAATGTGAAAAATCGGGAAATGTTAACTGACTGACCATCTCACCAAAACTGCTGATGACCGGTAAAGTGACAATCTGTTCCGGACTTAAAGACAATTGAATCCATCCATTTTGAAAGGCATAATTCATCAAAATACCAAATGCTACGACAACAATCGGCCCTTGCAGTATCTCAAATAAGCGATGTTTTTTTGTCAATACTTGATCCCAAAGAATCAACAACGCCAGTGAGACCAGTGAGATAACAATTGCTCCGGGTGTTAATAAGTTCCATGCGCTCATAATGGCAGAAAAAGTATTTTCCCCATTACTTTGGAGGAACGATTCATCACCGATGTAATCTGAGTTGTATCCAAACGCAAAAGGGATCTGCTTTAAAATAATCAACAATCCAATGCCGCTTAACATACCGGTAATGACGGAAGTCGGAAAAAAGTAGGCAATAAATCCCGCTTTCATATACCCCATCGCAATTTGAAAAAGACCTGCTAATACAACAGCCACCAAAAACGCTTCCCATGAACCGAGGGTCATGATCGCGCCATAGACAATAACCGCCAAACCTGCAGCAGGACCGCTTACGCCCAGTCTGGAGCCGCTAGCTATCCCGACAACTATCCCCCCGATAACCCCTGCAATAATTCCCGAAAACAGTGGAGCACCGGAAGCTAATGCAATTCCTAAGCATAAAGGGAGGGCAACAAAAAAAACAATAATACTGGCAGGTAAATCACTTTTTATCTCTCGAAAAAAATCATTCCCCATTCTCTTCTCCGTTTTTATAACGCTTATGCAAATCGTCGATCAAATCTTCGAACTCTTTATAAACACTCTTTTCAGGAACGGAGCTTGGGATAAGCTGAATTTTACGCAACATATCCTCAGGTTGCGTTTGAATACCGACAATCGCAACTTCCACTTTTTTCTTAATCAATTCATCAATCGCATCATCAATCGCATACATACCGCTTTGATCGATATGGGGCACTTTTTCCATACGAAATACGACCATTTCTACCTCAGGAAGCTGTCGAATAATCTCTTTGAATCCAAACGTAAACCCAAAGAAAATCGGCCCGTCGAAGTGTTGAATAAACACTTTTTGTTTCACTTCGTCCGACAAATTTTTCTCATCCGGAAGGATGCTTTGATTGAGAGATACTCCAACTGCTTTTTGTTCTGCATTGTCTCCCATCGTTTTCATAAACCATAAAGAAGCCATCACCATACCCGCCGCTACCGCTTGGAGCAAATCGACCAGAACCGTCAAGAGCAAAACCATAATCATAATCAAGGCATCGGCGCGAGGGATAAAACGGATATCTTTAAAACTTTTATAATCGATAATCCCAATCCCTACCGTCACCAAAATCCCCGCCAAAACCGGTATCGGAATCAATGCGGCATAGGTTCCCGCGCCCAGTAAAACGACCAATAACACAACACCGTGGATCGCCCCTGAAAACTGAGAATTACCCCCTGAGTTGATGTTAACAACAGTACGCATTGTCGCTCCAGCACCTGGAAGACCTCCAATCATACCCGCTGCGGCATTCCCAATCCCCTGCCCAATCAACTCTTTGTTTGAGTTGTGCTGTGTTTTAGTCATATTATCAGCAACCACCGAGGTCAACAATGAATCGATCGCACCCAATGCTGCAAGGGTCAATGAAGCCATAATAATCAACATCGGATCATGCCATTGCATCGATACCAAAGCACCAAAATGGATCTGCGGCAACCCTTCGGGAATTTGACCGATAACCGGAACGTTAAACTCTAATAGAATCGCAATCACCGTAAAAGCAAGCAGTGCCACGAGAGTAGAAGGGATCGCTTTCGTCACCCGAGGAAACAGGTAAATCGTCGCAATCGTTCCAACTGCCAAAAAGACCGCTTGCATATTGATCGAACCGCCGATCGCCGATAACGATGTCAAAATCTCAACAATACTTTTAGGAGAGGTGAGTCCGAAAAAAGGGAAAATTTGTAAAATAATGATAATAACCCCTATTCCGGTCATAAAACCAGAAATTACGGGATAGGGCATGTATTTGATGTACTGTCCGATTTTACCGATCCCCATTAACACTTGAAACAATCCGGCGAGAACAAACGTCACGATAATCGGTCCCATCGCCTGTTCCAATGATCCAAAATGAGCGATTTGTGCTGCGATGACAGTAGTCGCTACAACCGTCATTGGACCTGTAGGTCCACTGATTTGCGTTTTAGTCCCCCCTAGCAATGCTGCAAAAATACCGAGTGCAATTGCACCATAGAGTCCTGCTATCGCACCCATCCCCGATTGAACACCAAACGCCAACGCCAATGGAAGGGCTACTACTGCAGCCGTAATCCCGCCAAAGATATCTCCTGAGAGCTTCGCATTATTCATAAGAGATCCTACACTTCACTTAGTGATTTAAATTCATACTCATCCGGATCATAATATTCGATGTCTCCACTTTCAATATCGTACATCCAGCCATGTATATGCAACTCACCAGCATCTACCTTCTCCTTGACATATGGATAGGTTAAAAGATGCTCAATTTGGGAAATGACCGAGAGTTTCTCTGTCAAACGGAGCAACTCGCTTTGCGGTCCGTTTTTCCCTAACGCCATAAGTGCCAACGACTTTGCTTTATCTCCGAGTTTTAACCATGTTCGAGTATGGACAAACGGTTTTTCTTCAATTTCATGAAACAACGCACCGATTGCGCCGCAGTGGGTATGCCCGCAAATAATAATTTCAGACACATTAAGGGCAGTAACCGCATACTCTATCCCCGCCGCCGTTGAGTGATAATCTTCATCCGGCTTATACGGTGCGACGAAGTTACCCACATTTCGTAAAACAAACAGCTCACCGGGTTCAGTTTGTGTAATGAGATTAGGGATAACGCGTGAATCAGCACATCCGATAAACAAAGCTTTAGGATGCTGCCCATTTTGTGCCAAATCGACCAACTCTTTTTCGTGCTTTTTAAAGTAACTTTTTTTGAACATTTCATTGCCATCGAGCAAACTGCTTTTTTTGATCATTTTTTTTCCTTTTTGTATCTCATTGCACACGAATTTCGTGCGTGTATGATTTCCAATAAAAGCATACAAATATGCCCACTAAGATTAATATAGTACAGAAAATTATGTAGTGGAAAGAAATTTATACACTATCGGGAGGTTTGATTGGAAGATGAGATAAAGATGATTGATAATTAAAAATGTCAAATGTATACTTTTTTTCCCATAAAACACAAGAGGAAAAGTCAATGCTGCAAAAATAAGGGTCTTCGCTGTGATCACTAGGTTGAGGAGACTCTGTATCATCAGTTTGTAATTGAGA
>JBFYRD010000025.1:0-2957 GCA_041302405.1 Sulfuricurvum sp. | reverse complement strand
CAAACGATTGACATTATCAGTAACAATTCCTTGAACATATCGCATACCATCATCATAAGAAAGTAATAATAAATTAAAAAGTTCTGCTATTGCCTTATTCTTTTTGTTCTCTCCCGCTTCCATTTCTTGGGTTTGTCGCAATCTAGAGACTTCATTTTCAAGTTGGCTGTTTTGTTGACGAAGATTTTTTAACTCCTCTTCCATAGAACGGTTATCGTCTTCGAGTTTTCTGATTGTAGAAGTGTTAAAAAACATGTAAATCCCCTTGATTAACGGATAATAAGGTGAATGATATTTAATAAATACTGATGGGTTACTGAAAAATAAAAAAATTAGAGTAGAATAAATAAAGAAGAAATTCTCCCATACAAGGGAGAAAACGATTAACGTTTTGAGAATTGAGGAGAACGACGTGCTTTACGTTTACCCGGTTTCTTACGCTCAACGATACGAGCATCGCGAGTAAGCATACCGAATGGTTTCAAGATAGCACGGAATGACGGATCGAATGTACAAAGCGCACGAGAGATACCGTGGCGAAGTGCATCTGATTGTCCTGAGAAACCACCACCCATAGTTGAAGCAGTAATGTCTACTGATCCATCTTGTTTGGTCAAAGAAAGCGGTTGAGTAACACGCAATTTTTTTGCTTCAAGACCACCCAACCATGCGTCGAGTGAAAGACCGTTTACAGTAATTTTACCTGTACCCGGAGCAAGCCATACTTTAGCGATCGAAGATTTTCTTCTTCCGGTTGCATACGTTTTTGCCATAATTTATCCTTACTTAGCAATCTGTGCAGAGTGAGGGTGTTCAGCACCTGCATAGACTTTTAATTTTTTGAGCATTGCACGACCCAATTTTGTTTTTGGAAGCATACCGCGAGCAGCAAGCTTGAAAACTTTTTCAGGGTTAGTAGCTAAAAGTTCAGTGAATTTTTCACTTTTTACGTTACCGAAGTAACCTGTATGACGGTGATACGTTTTCGTAGCGGTTTTGCCACCACCGTTAATAACTGCTTTAGATGCGTTAATGACGATAACAAAATCACCACAGTCAATATTTGGGGTAAAATAAGGTTTATCTTTTCCGCGAAGGCTAACAGCGATTTCAGTCATCATACGACCGAATGTTTTTCCCTCTGCATCAATTAAAACCCATTTACGGTCGATTTGCTCAGGTGAAGCAATTTTAGTAAATTTCATCTTGAGTCTCCTTTAAAAGTCTCTATAAATAGTGGCGAAATTGTACCTTTTTAAACTTATAATCTGCTGAAATTAAGTTTATTATAAGCACTTTATCCATTCAACCCTCTCTTCCAAGAGATAGCACAAATATCCCTCTACCTCTACGCCGCTTAGCGTACGTACCGCATCCGCATATCGGTATATTTGGTCACGATGCTTTTGTTCCTCTTCTCGACCGCTTTTATAATCGATGATTGTCCAGCATTTTTCACCCCTCACTAGCAAATCAATCACCCCGATATTTCCCTTGTGACGTATCATCTGTTCTTTGTAACAATCACCTTGAATTAGCCTGCCAAAGTGCTCATCACGTATCAAAGAAGTGATCCTCTTTTCAATCTCCCCCAATGAGCCCGCTTGAAGTATCGCGCCGTAACGATTACGAGTCGATTCGAGAGAAACTCGCAGCGATTCGTGAGTAAAATCCCCCATCATCTCCAATGTGTAGTGCAATGCCAACCCAAACTGCACCGCAATGTAATCGTGAGTTGCCTCTTTGGCTGAACTTGGTTTCTCCTCTTGTCGACCGAACGAGAGCGCTTTAAAATTCAACGTTTTTTGCTCAACAGAGTATTCCACCTTACTAGGTTCAATCTTTAATGTTCCCCATTGAGATGGAGTAAGTTCGAGGGGATCAAACCATGAACTTTTCGTTTTAGTGATGACACTTAACGATTCCGCCGCACGGGTCAGGGCGACATAAAGGGCATTGAGTTGATCTTCACCTGCAGACCTTTTTTCAGCTTCGAGTGCTTGGGCATACGTCTCGTCAAGTGCTTCACGCCCTTTTATCCGATAATGCATTCCACGAAGTGATGCCCCCTCATATTCATATACTATTGTGTCATTATGTGAGCGTCCCATCCCCAAACGGTCCAATACGATCACGTGTTCAAATTCCAACCCTTTGGATTTATGAACGGTCATGATCCGAATCCCCCGCATATCGCTTTGGGGCGAAGTGCTCTCCAACCGATCAATCTCGAATACTACTTCTTCGATGTCTCGGTAGCTTCGCAGCGCTTCGATAAACATCAATGCGCTCTTATCTGCAATGTGAAAACATTTGATAAATGCGATCGCGGTGCTGTTCACCTCCTCTACACTAACGCGCTCTATGCTTTGACTTTCTACCCCTAGCAGTGCGGCGCAGTTGGAGCGGTAAATTGCCTCGCCGAAATAGCAATAGCGCAGATACTCGATGATGGCGCGAACACTTCGCTGTGCAATGAGGCGTGCAGTCGTCTCGGTCACGACGTCATACCCCAGTTCAGTAAGCACCTCTTCAACCGCACTTCCGTCTTTATTGGTCGCGGTTAGTATAGCGATCTCTTCAGGTATAGCCCCTTTCTCGATCAGCAAAGCGACCCTCTCACTCAGCGATACGAGTAGATCATCACTGCTTAGAACCTCGACATACCCTCCGCTATAGTTTTGCGGGCTTTGTTGGGGAATATATCCTTTGATTTTCTCTTCAAAGGCATGATTCACAAAATTGACGATCTCACTTTTGGAGCGGTAGTTCACCTTAAGCGGCTCTAACCTCACATCAAACAGCTCCGCCACTTGATGAAACAGCGCACTCACCCCTCCGCGAAAACGGTAGATCGATTGTTTCACGTCACCGACGAAAAAGAAGCTCCCCCCATCGTTTACTCCCACACCGGAGCGGATCTCCTCGATCAGCGGAAGGAGGATGTCAAACCGGAT
>JBFYRD010000024.1:0-2744 GCA_041302405.1 Sulfuricurvum sp. | reverse complement strand
ACTAGTAGTTAATCGCATGATTTGTTTACGCTAAGTGCCTCGTGGTGAAATTACGGCGTAGGATCGTGCATGAAATAAGCTAGGCATCTTACTCTGTCCCTCCGGAGAGGGCTTTTTCTGCTTACATCTAAAATGTGTGCATAGATTAGCCCGGAGGGACAGAGTAAGATGCCTAGCTTATTTCATGCACGATCCTACGCCGTAATTTCACCACGAGGCACTTAGCGTAAACAAATCATGCGATTAACTACCAGTGAAATAAATGCTATAACACAAAACGCCAAAAACATTTTTGGTGATGCAGCAAAGGTTTATCTTTTTGGTAGTAGAGTAGATGATAGTAAAAAAGGTGGGGATATAGATTTATACGTTATATCTGAAAACCAGGATAACTTGTATGAGAAAAAAGTTAAGTTTTTAAGCGCATTAGATATGAGTTTAGGCGAACAAAAAATAGATGTTGTTATAGCCAAAGATAAAAATAGACCCATAGAAAAAGAAGCGATTGCAAAGGGAATAGAATTGAATCTGGAAAATTTAAAATTAGAAAAAATTTTAAAAGAATGCGACAAACACCTGCAAAGGATAAATGAAGCCTATAGCGATATGGCAGCATTTATGCCACTGACTGCGACTAAATATGAAAATTTATCTAAAGACGATGTGCAGGCAATAGATCAGTATTTATTTAGATTTTCAAAACTTCAAGATAGCATCGGTGAAAAACTTTTCAGAGTGTTACTCGGTAGATTTGAAGAAAATACCGACAGACTATCATTTTTGGATATCATTAAAAAACTTGAAAAATATGCCGCAATAGACATTGCAAATGAATGGCAGGATTTAAGAAAAATAAGAAATCAGTTAGCCCATGAATATGAGGATGATGCGATTGAAATGACCAATATCATTAACTTAATTTATGCAAAAAAAGGAGTAATTGAAAGCATTTATTTAAAAATAAAAGCTCAGTGTTATGAAATCATCAAGTCCTCATAAGTATTAGGTATCTAAAAAAAGATTAACCCACTACGATTCACATAGAACCAAAAACAACATCTTCGTAGAAATCCGTAAGGGCACAACGAAGCCCAATGCTTTTGAGTTCAACGATACTGTCTGCTCCTTCAAAACTATACAGTTCCCAGCGCCGATGTTCATTGAGCCGGAATACTTCAATAAGATATTGTGTTGGGTCGATCAGCACGTACTCACGTAGGCAAGCTAGCTGTCGGTAAATAGCAAATTTTCCTCCCCGATCATAGTCTTGTGTGCTGGGCGACAGCACTTCTATGACCAGTATAGGAGATTGCTTCATGTTATTACGTTTACGGTCTTCAGGATCGCAAGTAACCATAACATCTGGGTAGAACCATGCCTTGTCTTTGCTATCAATCTTAACACGCATATCAGCCATATACAGACTGCATGGCGAACCGCGCAGATGAGTCTTAAGGGCGTAATGAGCATTGCCTGTAACTTTGACATGCGCGTCACTAGCACCGGCCATGTTGGTGATTGGATCGGCGTGCAAGCGGTAGACAAAACCATTGAGATATTCGTGTTTTTCGTCCGCTAACGCCTCTCTAGCCAGATATTCTTCTTCGGTGATGAATTCGATTTCAGCAAGATTGCGGCGCATGGCAGCTTCTCCGGTTAAAAGCGGCTTTTAAAGGCATATTTAATCAGGGTAAAAATCTTCAGACATAATCTGTTCTATTGACCATGGACAGGATCTGGGGAATACCTTACGTGCAATTCCTGTTTCTTTTACTGCATCGTCAACTGCATCATCCCAGGCGTCGGCTTGCCAATCGGCATCAGTAAGCGATGACTTCAAGCTAGGCGTTTTACAAATTCGCCGCTCGATTCTTTCACGTTGGGTACGGATGGTATCTTTCCAACTGCTCCCGCGCCGTTCCGGTTGATACTCCCACTTGAGAAGGTGAGCCAAAAGTACCGCCATTCGGCTAGCGAGTTCGCGCTGTTCGCTCTTACCCACGTCTTCAATCTCCTCAGCTATATGCTCAATGTCCAAACGGGAAAATTGTCCGGAACGCAACAAGTTTGCTTGTTCCTGCGCCCAAGCAATTACATCACTATCGTAGCTGGTTTTCATAGCAATCTGTTTTATTGGTAGGTGAATAAGGAACGTGCACGAAATAACTTAGGCATCTTAACTCCCTCTCCCTCCGGGAGAGGGTTGGGGTGAGGGGGATGTTAATGGTCAAGTTATTTCGTGCACGTTCCTAAGCTAATTACATGTTTTGAGAGAAAAATTGTAACGACTTTAGGGATATTGAACAATGATATACCCATTCAATTTAAAGTCCATCAGCTCCTCTCAATGTTTAGTAAAGACAAGCAGTTGATCGTCAATATTTAATCACGCTATTGCAAGCCCGGATAAAATTCCGGATTCAATAGATCATCTTGAGCGTAAGGACATTGGGACGGAAAAGCCGATTCTTCCAAGCCGATTGATCAATTCTCGACGCTCACTGGCTCCCATACCCTCTATCTCCTCAATCAAACTTTTAACATCGACATCAACCAGATTACCCGATTTAAGAAGATTAACCTGTTGCTGCGTCCAAGCGTAAAAATCCAGATCATGAAGTGGTGAAGTTGCCATAACGCACTCCGTAATGATAAAAGTTTTAAAATTGTATCACCTGCCCAGAAATCAACACATCTAAAAACCTTCAGTTGAAAGAGCGCCAAACAGGTAGAGTCAATATGGA
>JBFYRD010000021.1:0-3882 GCA_041302405.1 Sulfuricurvum sp. | reverse complement strand
ACAGCAAGTGAGCCAGAGAACACATCTCAGAATATAAACTCCATGGAGTTTAAGGCACCTTCTTTTCCAGAAACATTATTTACTCTTAAAAAGGAGTATACGAATTTTCCTGATGTACTCTCAGCCATTGCTGTACTTGAAGCAATACTAAAAACTACTAAAGATGCAAAAGAGAAAGAACTTAAAGATGTAAATGATGCAAAAGAGAAAGAAAACAATGATGCAAAAGAGAAAGAACTTAAAGACGTAAATGATGCAAAAGAGAAAGAAAACAATGATGAGAAAGATGCCAATGAGATTAAATCAGCTATGAAGAAACTTTCACCAGAAGTAAGAAAGAATTTATTAGCTGAACTGTCTCAATTGGAATGACACCAGAAATAAAATAGTAAAATAGGGGTCAGGTGATACCTATAACTAAATTTAAAAATGGGAGCGTTAGAAATTCTGTGTCAATCCAGTAGAATATCAACTACTCAAGGACAGACAGATGGAACTAACACTAGATACACAAGCAATACTGCAACAAATACGAGAGGGTAAAGCTCTCACAGGAAAAGATGGTGCGTTAGCACCTCTCATAAAGCAGCTCACAGAAGCTGCCCTTCAAGCCGAGATAGAATCTCATCTCACACAAGATCTAAACAAAAATCGTAAAAACGGCACATCTTCAAAAACGATGAAGAGCGATGTCGGTAACTTTGAACTGGATGTTCCAAGAGATAGAAATGGAAGTTTTGAGCCTGAAATAGTAAAAAAGAATCAAACCCATATGTCGGATCAGATTGAGAAAAAAATACTCTCACTTTACGCATTGGGAAACAGCTATACACAGATCTCAGACCACATCGAAGAGATCTATGGCGTAGGTTTCTCTAAAGCCACTATAAGCACCGTAACCGATAAGATCCTACCAATGCTCCAAGAATGGAAAGTGCGCCCGCTAGAGGAGATTTACCCGTTTTTATTCTTGGACGCCATCCATTACAAAGTGAGAGAAGACGGGCAGTATATTTCAAAAGCATTTTATACAGTGCTAGGCGTCAGGCTTGATGGTAAAAAAGAGATCCTCGGGTTGTATCTAGGCGAAAGCGAAGGTGCCAAGTTTTGGCTTCAAGTGCTCACTGATTTACAGAACCGTGGAGTTAAAGATATTCTCATAGCCTCTGTTGATGGACTCAAAGGATTTCCAGAGGCTATTAACGCCGTATTCCCAAATACACAGGTTCAACTGTGTATCGTTCACCAAATACGTAACAGTCTCAAATTTATAGCCTCTAAGGATCAAAAGCAGTTTGCCAAAGAACTCAAATCGGTGTATCAGGCATTTACAAAAGAAGAAGCAGAACTTGAGCTTGATAAGCTAGAGGGAAAATGGGGTAAAAGCTACTCCATCGTCTTTAAATCATGGCGTAGCAAATGGGATAATTTAACGGTCTATTTCCAGTATCAAGAGGATATCCGACGGGTTATCTACACCACAAATATCGTTGAATCGATACACCGCCAATTTCGAACACTCACTAAAACCAAAGCGGCTTTCCCTAACGATGACAGCTTGTTGAAATTACTCTTTATGGGGATTCAAAATGCAGAGAAAAAATGGACAATGCCGATACGGAATTGGAGCCTAACGGTTTCTCAGTTGAGCATCCATTTCGAGGGACGTCTCGATAGAGCTTTAAATCTATGATACAATTTTAGGAACTGCTAGATGCTGACACAGAATTTTGAACAGTCCCTTGAATAAGGGTTAAAACGGGGTAGGTTTTTTTCGAATCTCTCCTCGTCCGCCACCCATTCTTAATTTCACACATCACATTCATATCACTTGCAATTACATATTACAATAACCACTTTCTAACACTCTAAAAGTAAGCTATACTAACGAAAATCATATTTGGAATATCATGGGTCATACTATTACAAACCGAATCAATGTCCTCATAAAAAAAACCTATTACCATCATGAACGATTTCAAGTTGACTCAACATTCGCACTTCTCTATCATGAAAATCCTTTGAGCGTTGTTGAGCTCTCTCACTTTGTCCGAATTTCGGATCACCTTATACAAATTGATGATCACCATTATTTCATTATTTTTGCGTTTACTTCACATGACAATGCTTACAAAGCAGCCCAAAATATTATCCATAAGCTGGATAACCATTTCAATGCAACCACTACATGTATCGCACTCGATACTTTTGATGTCACAAAGTCACCTCAAAGCGTTGTCAATCGGTTAGAACAGATACTCATAGAGACACGTAAAAACCCGTTTGTCCGAATTGAAACCGAAGATATCCTAGACCAAAGATAAGTCAAAAGAGAGATTATGGCTAATATACTTACCCTCGTTATCATATTCGCTATTGGGTACTGGGTTATGATGATTATATCTCGAAAAAAACGAGAATTGGCTAGTAAAGAGTTATTGCATAAGGAACAATTTTTAAAAGAGACTCAATCACTTTTGAAAATGGAAACTCCTGTTACCGTCGATACACCTGTGCAATCACCAACACTACATCAAACTTCCAACTCTGATTTTGTCCAAAAAGTCTCTGATTATTTTAGTGCACAAGGATATTCGATTACCCAATCGCCTAAAGCAGAAGGGATTGATCTCATCGGGGTAAAAGAGAAAGAGCTATTGCTCATACGCAGTGATAATAGTATCAAAGAGGTTAAAAAAATCGATCTTCAGCTGTTTATCACAGAATGCAGCGTTTATGTCGACAATAATCCAATGTTAAAAAGCCGATCGTTAATACGACTATACGCTACTAATCGACCCATTACGGAAGAAGCACAAAGATTTGTGCGGGAAAATCCCGCATCTTTACGCTTAATGGAAGAAATTTAAAAATAATTAACGATCATGCGGATTTCCGTGGCCTTTGTTTCCATTTCCCCGATCATCTCGTGAATCTTTATGATCCTCTTTCCGTTCTCGTCGATCCTCACGAATTTCTCTGCGGTCTTCACGAAGCTTTTTGTGGTTGTCGCGGTAATGTCGATCGATACGATCATAATGCTCACCTCCACGACGACGTTGAATCACTTCATCAGGACTGATACGATGATAATCTGATAGAAAGCGTACATTAACCAGATCAACAATCTCACGGTCATACAAACGGTGTTTTTTATTATAACCATATGCTTTGCCGTATGGAGGTCCATACGCTCTACGAGTATCTACAACGTAAATACTTCGAGGATCAAGGCCAAGACGAATGGTAATATCCCACCAACTTTGGCCACGTAGACGCAAATCGGTAATATATCCAACATCTCGATGTGCATGACGAGCGAGATAATAGGCTACCCCGACCTCTTCACGTGGAATGCGTCGTTCAAGCACGACAACTTCTCGCTGAGGAACTTTATAATAATCCCCGATAGAGAGAGAAAAACCATCTATTTTTCCATCTGTACCCGAAACACCTATGTCAAAATTTGATCCGAAAAGAAGAGTTCCGGCTAAGATGAAAGCGTATGCTGTTGTTTTCATAACGACTCCTTTGAGTTTATAAGGAGTATTGTAACGACTATTTGTGTATTAATGGTGAAGTGGAGAAAAATGGCTTTTAAATGTTATTGGTAAAATAACGTCCAACACCTTCAACGAGACCATCTGTCAAAAAGCGTTGATATTTATCATCAGCGATACGATGCGATTCTTCGGGATGACTGATGTATCCTACTTCTAAGAGTACTGCTGGCATTTGAGCGCCGACAAGAACCCAAAATGGAGCTTCACGTACACCATTATCATGTACAGAAGGAAATTGTTTGCGCAGACTCCCTAACATCCCTTTTTGCAAATCGATAGCGAGTTTATTGGAAGCGATGATTTTTTCTTTATTCAAAAA
>JBFYRD010000020.1:0-5994 GCA_041302405.1 Sulfuricurvum sp. | reverse complement strand
TTTTATCCGCAAAAAACTGCTCAATGATAGAAAAAGGTGAAAAAATAAAATCAAGCCCAATAGCGGCATATCTCTTTTTTTGCGCGTCCAACTCTTTTAAGGATGCGTATAAAAGCCATTTTTTGTTTCTGCAAAGTGTTTTGGAACCGGTTAAGCCCTCCTCGATATTGTGCAATGAGCACCCATTTAAAGCACCTTGGGTGGGATCGGGATTGAGAAGAGCAATGTAATGGTAGGGGGATTCATCCGTGTATTTGCGAATGTACGAAAGGATCGAATCATTAAGATTTACCCCTTCAAAACGCTCAGCCGCTTTTGAGATGATTTTTTTCTTTTTAAGAACGACGACACGGACATCGCAACTCTCTCCATCAGGGATAATAGCAATAAATATTTTGCGGTATAACCACTCTATCACTGAGAATCCTCATGAATTTGGCATAATGGGTGCGATTGATGATAGTGATCCATCTTTAAGGCATTTCCCAATTTCGTGTAAATCTGTGTAGTCGCCATACTTGAATGGCCTAATAATTCACTAACATCGGCAATCCTTGCCCCATTGTTTAACAGTTCAGTCGCATACGTATGACGCAATTGATGAGGGGTCACTTTGAGTCCAACCTTTGCAAATGCCTTGGTAATCATATATCTTAGACTATTTTCGCTTAATTTTTTACCTTTGAGCTCGAAAATGTACTCTTTAGAGGGGTTCAAGGCTAGATACTCTTTAACCAACGCACTAATCGAAGCGATCATTGGAATATCCCGTTCTTTCTCCCCCTTGCCTCGAATACGCGACCACCCCTCCTCCATGTCAGACATTTTCAAATGGGTAAGTTCAGAAATACGAAGCCCCATGGTATACAAAAGCTTGATCGCTAAGGCACTCATAGCATCGGCATGCTCAAGTGCATGTAAAATATGTTCATGGGTAATCGGTTTAGGAAGAGATTTAGGGATTTTAATACTTTCATCACCACGTAAATGGACTAAAATCCCTTGTGCGCGGAGATAATTCACAAAACTGCGAATTGCACTGAGCTTGAGGGCGATCGATTTTGCATTTAATCGTGCGATATGAAGGCGCAGAGGCATTAAATTGATGTTTAATACCCCCTCTTCTTCGCTCACCTCGCTGTACTGAAGCATAGCGTTCAGTGCATCCTCATAACTTTTAATCGTAAGCGGTGAGTAGCCCCGTAGCGCGTCGAGGTATTTTAAAAAATCTTCTTTAGCGCGGGGAAGCGAGTTCATCGTGTAAATTCTTAAATTGCTCATAATGGCCATGTGCTTCATCGATCAGTTCTTGCTCGACAACTACACTTGAACCCAATCGCGTATACGCATCAATCATAATTTTTGTCATCATTCTGATCTTAGTACGCTCTTGCGGAGTTATCTTAGGTTGTCCGGCAATACGGTGAATCTCTTTTTTATAACTTTTTGCATCTGCATTGTAATGAACATATTTGAGCGACATTTGAGACTGCGCCATAATCGTAGAAGCCATACGATTATAAGGATCGAGGGAAAATGACTCTTTCGCAAGAAGATACGCTTGATCGTATTCGCCGATAGCGTATAAATACCGTGATTCAATCGATTTTTGATACGAGGGGTGAAAAAAAATCCATCCCCCTAATGCAAATATCACAATTGACAAAGTGATTAACCATTTAGAGCGCATGTTCCATCAACCTCGCTTTGATTAAATCTTTTGCCGCTTCCATCTCCATCCCTTCCAAATCAATCGGCTCGGACGCATAAAAATCAAGTACACCGAACGGTTTAGGCACCGTGAAACGGTCCCAACTTGAAAGTTGCCAAAACTTTGAGGGGACACAACTGTAAACGATCACTTTAGTATGGCGTTTTTGAGCCATAATAACCACACCATCACTCATTTCATGACGAGGTCCCTTGGGTCCATCAGGAGTTATCCCGATATCATACCCTTGCGAGAGTGATTTAAGCCCCTGTATCAAAACTTTTGCTCCGCCGCGTGTGCTGGAACCGTGGATCGTTCCGAGTTTGAAATAGCGCATAATATTCGCAATAATCTGCCCATCAAAATGATCCGAGATTAGGACATTGGCTTTTGGAGAGGTGCGAAATTGGTAATACAAATAAGGCTGCATGAGTAAATCCCCATGCCAAAAAGTAAAAATGACCGGTTCAGAGGGGATAACATCGGGGAGATGAAACCGTTTTCGGTTCGTGAGGTAAATCAGACGAATCAATAGTGCACCGATAGGAGGAATAAACCACAACGCAAACGTGCGAAGAAGTTTTTTACGCAATGATCTCTCCGTATTGGACGTTACGCGAAACCTCAATAATTTTGACCTTAGCGATTGTCCCTAGAAGCTCTTCACTCCCTTTTACCTTAATCCCGAGATTATTGTCACTGCGACCAGCGACATGACCTCCATCGCGTAACTCTTCGAAATAAACCTCGACCGCTTTACCCAAATTGACTGACTTCATCTCATCGAGTATTTCATCATGCCGCGCTTGAAGTCTGGCTAAACGTTCTGAGCCAATCTCAGAATCGATCTCTTCGAGCTTTTCGGCCTCTGTCAATGGACGCGGTGAGTATTTAAAGCTAAACAGCTGCTCAAAACGAACCTGATTGAGTACATCCATCGTATCCTCAAAATCCTGATCGCTCTCACCGGGAAAAGCGACGATGATATCGGTGCTGATACTGACATCAGGAACCATCTCGCGCAATTTTCGAGCGCGGTTGAGAAACCACTCTTTGGTGTATCCGCGCTTCATCGCTTTTAAAATCTCATTCGATCCGCTCTGAAGCGGCATATGCATCGATTTACAGATTTTCGGATTGCGGGCAAACTCTTCGATAAATTCATCGTCCATGTGAAGCGGGTGAGGAGAAGTGAATCGGATACGCTCCAATCCTTCCACCGCACTCACACGGCGAAGAAGCTCCGTAAAGTTCATTTTTTCATTCTCACCTGAAAATCGGCGACCGTAGTTATTTACATTTTGACCGAGTAAAAAAACCTCACGTGCTCCGTTTTCAACCGCTTTACGTGCTTCGGCAACGATCAAATCGGCAGGAATAGAGATCTCATCTCCTCGTGTTTTAGGGACGATACAAAAGGTACATTGCTTGTCACACCCGATAGAGATGTTGATATAGGCTTTGTAAGGGCTGCTGCGAAAATCTTTAAACGCAAACTGCGACTCATCATAATCGATTTCAATCTCAACCGCTTTGTCACGATGCAAAACATCTGCAATTTTAGAAACATTGCGAGCACCGAGAACAAAGTTTACATAGGGGGCCCGTTTAATAATCTCTTTGCCTAAATGAGACGCCGTGCATCCGCATACGCCGATTTTAGCATCTGCTTTTTTGAGTTTATTAAAGACACCGAGTTCGGAGAAGAGTTTATGTACCGGTTTTTCACGGACGGAACAGGTATTGATAAGGATGAGATCAGCTAAAGCAGCATCATCGGTAAGCTCATACCCCTCGTGGGCATTAAGCTCTGCGATCATGTGCTCGGAATCACGCACATTCATAGCGCATCCGAGTGTTTCAATAAAAAGTTTTTTACTCATTCGGATTATAAAATATGCACTTCGTACATGTATTCATTCGCGGAAAGTCCGTATTTTACTTCGCGCATGTAAAAACTTTTCCCCTCACCTTCAAAATGATCTTGCAGTGCAAGAAGATCTTTATGTGAATTTTCACGGTCAAAATAGAGGATAGATGAGTTGCTTTTTTCTACCATCTCCGTGATTTTTTTGAGGTCGATCTTACGCGGTTTTGTGTCTTGTTCGCTGCGTGCGAGTTTGAGTTCCATTGGTTTTCCCTTTTATCAGAGTTCTTGTATTAGGGGGATTATAGCGGGGATAGGATAAATATCGCATTAAGAGAAATTTATGTATAATACATCCCCTTCATAAAAAAAGCTTCCCCGTAATCACCAATTTTTTATGAGTTACCACCATCACAAGGATATTATTATGGAAAATATTTTAGACATTATTGATTCAATTGCCAACGAAAAAGGACTTAAACGCGAAAACGTCCAAGAAGCGATTAAAACCTCATTTATTCAAACCGCAAAACGTATTATCAACCCAACATTCGCTTTTGAAGCCGATATCGATGATCGTACAAAAACAGTAAAATTACGTCAAATTATCACCGTCGTTGCTGATGATGCTCCTGAAACTGAAGGTGAAGAAGTGGGGGCTTATATGGGTCTTACGAGCGCTTTAGAGATCGATGATGAAGCCGAAATCGGTGATCAGCTTCAGATGGAACACGATATTGAGAGCTACGGACGCAGTGCCTTTGCCGCACTTCACCGTGAAATCGAATTTCACATTCAACGTCTTGTTGAAAACGAACTGTATGATAAATACAAAAGTAAAATTAATCAGATCGTTTCCGGACGTGTTACCCGTGTCGACGGTGATCAAAATACCACCATCGAGATCGATGAGATCCGTGCCATCTTGCCAATGAAAAGTCGTATCAAAGGGGAGAAATTTAAAGTCGGTGATATGGTCAGTGCCATCGTACGCCGTGTCCATGTTGATAAGGCAAACGGTATTTCTATGGAGCTTTCCCGCACCGCTCCTAAATTCCTCGAAGAGCTTTTAGCCCTCGAAGTACCGGAAATAAAAGACGGAATCGTCGTCATCGAAAAATGTGCCCGTATCCCGGGTGAGCGTGCTAAAATCGCCCTCTACACCAACCGTCCTCAAATCGATCCGATCGGTGCAACCGTCGGAGTACGCGGTGTCCGTATCAACGCGGTGAGCGAAGAACTTTGTGGCGAAAATATCGACTGTGTCGAGTACAGCTCATCTCCTGAGCTTTTCATCTCTCGCGCCATGAGCCCTGCGATTATCAGTGCGGTTGTCGTAGAAGAAACAGAAGGTGGTGAGAAAAAAGCGGTTGTCACCCTCCCAAGCGATCAAAAATCAAAAGCGATCGGCAAAAGCGGTATCAATATCCGTCTTGCATCGATGTTGACAGGGTATACCATCGAGCTAAATGAAGTGGGTGGAAGTGTTCAAATGGGTGAAAAAGCGACCGAAGAGAAGAAAGAGGGGCTTAGCTCACTCGAAGCGCTATTCGGAAATTAATATTTTATACCTACTTTTCTGTTTAGTCAGAAAAGTAGCAAAAGATCATACCGCGATCCAAGAACGCTCGCGTGACTCCTTGCACTTCTGCATCGCACGCGGCTCTAGGAAATGGATCGCGGAGATGTGCTTAACTATTTTCGCTTATGCGAAAATTATCTTAATAAATCTTTTGCCCTCACACCACACCAAGAGCAAGGTCGCTCGCCGAAGGGCGAAGCGTACCGCCAGCGTTCTGGTGTGAGGGCGCTTTTCTTTTCGTTCTTTTCTTTTCTAAAAAGAAAAGGACATAAAATATTATCGTCTTACAAATGGATTGAGTTTTAATAAGATCGCATCCGCAATCTGATTCCCTATCAATGTTAAAAAAGCACTCATCATCAAAATCCCCATTATCACCGGATAATCTCGACTCATCGCCGAGAGATAAAACAGCTGTCCCATCCCCTCGATCCCGAAAATCGACTCCAGTATCACCGATCCGCCAATCAGCCCCGGCAAGGATAGTCCCAACATTGTCACGATCGGCGGGAGGAGATTTGGGAGGATATAGTATCGGATGATTTTATTCTCTGATATTCCCCGTGAACGGGCGAAATAGATGTAGTCACTTTTGAGGATTTCGAGGGTAAGAGAGCGGATATACAAAACCAAACTCCCCACCCCGACAAACACCATCACCGTAATCGGAAGGGTTAAGTGCCACGCCATATCGAGATAATACCCGACTCCCTCGGGTGGTTCGAGAGAGTGCATCCCCGCGATTGGAAACCACCCTAGCGTAACGCTCAGCACCATCATTGCCACCAGTGCCAGATAATACGAGGGCATCGCAAAACTTACAAGGGAGAATTG
>JBFYRD010000019.1:0-16702 GCA_041302405.1 Sulfuricurvum sp. | reverse complement strand
TTGCGTAAGTTGTCTTCGTCAGTTTCGAGTTCGGCACGCGATTGAGCTGATTGGGCAATGGCGGCTTCGAGAGCGGCTTTGGCACTTAAGAGGGCGTTATCCGCTTCATCTACCTCTTTTTTGGAGGGGTAGTTCCCTTGTGTCGAGGCGTACATTTGGTGGACACGGGTATGTTCATTTTGAGCGTTGGCAAGGGAGGCTTTAGCAGCGGAAATGTTCGCCTTCATCCGCATTAACGCTGCATTGGAACTAGTAACACGGGAGGCGAGGCGGGTTGTATCGAGTCGTGCCAACAGCTCTCCCGCATTCACACGGTCGTTATAATCGACGAGGACATCGGTGATGGTTCCTGAAACCTCTATCCCTACATCGATCGTATTAGTCGGTTCCAGATTACCGGTAGCTGAGACCGTAGTGGTGAGTTCTTTGATCTCAGCTTGGGCGGTCATATAATCGATTTTTGAGGATGAAGCGCTGCTCATCCAACCCCATCCCGCTATGATTATAATAAGGATTACTCCCCCAATAATCAGATATTTTTTTAATGATGATTTTTTCGGTGAATTGAGCCCGAGGGTTTTTTCGATCGAATCGGCGGCGGTATTCATAAAAGTTCCTTGGAAGGGTTAATGGCAAAATGGAGTTGTGCAAGAAGGATTTGGATCGTGATTTCATTGATTTCAATCTCTAACTCTTCGATTTCTTTGGTATTTTTGAGCGTTTGTAAATCGTAGCCTGTTTTGGTTCCCGCATTGACTCCCGCTTGCAGTGCACGGATGAGCTCATCGTAGAGGAGAAGATTGTTAGAGGTGATGGCAATGTATTCGCGATAACTTCCTATTTTTTCGATTATTTGTTTATACGTAGCATTGATCTCTCTTATTTTATCGGCGGTTTTGGCTGCCTGTTGGAGGTAGGTAGCACGTGCTTCTTGGATAGTAGCGGAGGCATTATAGGTGAGTGGCATCGAAATTTGAACCCCGCTACTGTAATAATGTCCGCTGTGTGCTCCGTTAGATTCTTTAGGGTTGTAATCACGATAACCCACATTTGCGTTGAGAGAAACAGCGGGAAGATAGCGGCTAGAAGTTACTTCAGTGAGGTATTTTAGAGTATCGCATTGGGCACGGAGGTATTCTAGATCAAGCTGATGAGAGAGAAAATCGTCTTTTTCAATCACTCTGAATTGCGGTAGGATAAAATCAGCAGGATTGAGATCGCTTATCTTTTGAATTTCACCTTGTTGCTCGATAAGGGCATATTTGAGTGAGGTAATATTTTTCAACTCATTGCTTTTTTCCATAAAGGCATTATTCAATTCTGTAATATCGGCTTTGCCGATGTCAAATAATTGCCGTTTGATAAAAATTTCGATCTCTTTATTTTCGAGCCGTTTTTGACTTTGTTTGAGTAGAACACTGTTTTTTTGGTAGGTGAGTAACGCAATAAAAAGTTGTTGGTTGAGGGTGGCAATGTGTTGTTTAAGGGCGATTGTTTCAGTTTGTTTTTTTGCATCCGCATAATGGATTTGGTAGGTGATTCCACCGGAGCGAAAAATATCCTGCGAGAGTGAGGCTGAGACAGTTTGGGTATCACTTTGCAATCCCAGGGCACTTTTGTCTTGAGAATAGCTTCCATTGAGGTTGATCGGGGCTACCCAGTCGGTACGAAGTTTTTCATACTCTGATTCATACCTATTTTTTTGTTGCTGAAGTAACTCTTTTTTTTGGGGAGAGAGAAAAGAGTCATCACTTCCGAAAAGATTAAAAATACACAAAGTGAGTAAAAATAAAGATTGTTGTTTCATCTCGTTATAGTAGTCCATTTTTGGTTATAAGAAAGTAAATGGCGTGAATGAAATATTAACGACACAATAGAATTAGTAAAGGAAAAAAATTATCCTTTAAGTAAAAAGCCTCTATGATTGACAAAATTGTTACCAAAGGAAAATCATGAAAATTTTTGTTGCCCTCATCAGTGCCGCAGTATCGCTCATGGCTATCGAGCCGATTGTCACCGCGCAATGGCTCAATGAACATAAAAACGATGCTAATCTCCGTATCGTAGAAGTCTCAGAGGGAGATTTGTACGGATTTGAGCATATCCCTAATGCCGCTCACACCACGATTGCTAAATGGCGTTTTGATAACGGTACCTTCCTCTCTATCCGTCCTTTAGCCGAGATTGAAGCAGAGATTTCACGTTTGGGAATCGATGAAAAGAGTGATGTCGTCCTCTATGCACCCATCAACGATCCAAAAGACGTGTTAAAAACATCCTACATCTACTGGGCACTCAACTATCACGGGATTAAAAATGTTGCCCTGTTAGATGGCGGTCTCAAAACATGGAAAAACGGCAAGTTAGAACTCACTCAAGCGGAACCAGCGATCAAATCGACCGCGTTTAAAGCTAAAATTGACAAAGATAAAATCGCCGACATCGGTTATGTCAAAAGTAAGCTCGGAAAACTCCCGATGATTGATGCACGTCCGAGCGATATGTATCTAGGCGTCACTCCGACCCCGACCGTCAAACGTAACGGTCACATTAAAGGCGGTATGAGCTACTCATGGAACTACTCGGTGGATAAAGAGTATAACCTCAAACCAAAATCGACGCTAGAGAGTGTTTTCAAAGAGGGGTATAACCTCGACAAAAACAAAGAGGTTCTCGTCTATTGTACGGGGGGACTAGAGACATCATTTAACTATTTCGTCCTTAGCGGTGTTCTCGGATATAAAAACGTCCGTTTATATGATGCGTCGATGAAAGAGTGGGGAAACCGCGAAGATACCCCAATTACCCAATACCGCTATGAGATGTTTAAAAAGTAATTCTTATCATTCCGTGTGACTGAAGGAAATCCTTTAGGACCACGACACGGAATCAATCCTTCTCTATAGATTTCTTGCATATTCTATTTTTCCGTTCGCCCTGAGCTGTTGTCGAAGGATAACAGAACCATTTCCTGTCATTCCAAAATAGGATATAATGGCTAAATGATGTCTGAAACAGGAGTTTTAATGAACTATACTTTTCAAGGTGCAGCAATCTGCATACTCTTTACAGTAACTGTGGGATGGGGAGCGGAGCCTCCTGCCATCCAAAACACTCACTCGATTCCCGTGAAGAATCAGACTGGGGTATCGACTGCAGTTTCAGGAGGTTCGTTACAGAAAAAATCCGAGCCATATATCCACTCTTTTCGATTCGGTGCAGGGGATGGGAAATCTGGGCTTGAAGTATTGGAAGGGGAGCGGTTTAGCGGCTCTTTTTCCTGGAATGTCACTTCCGGAACAGTTCCAAGTCCGATACAGCAAATCAATATCAGTCGGAGCATGGGAAGTGGACCAAATATTAATACATCTCTTCCAACTGAGAGAGGGAACCTTTCTCTGAGTATTCCTGGCGAGACACCCGTCGGAGAAACTGTCTATACTCTGACTGCCATAAATCAAGACGGAAATATGAAAAGTTCGTCAACGACATTGAAAGTTCTCAGCCGTGCCGACTTTGCTTCAAAATTACAATTGAACGGCGCGACCATGCTTCGTCCTGTCGAAAATACCCCTTTCGAGTTGGGATTGTCATTTTCAAACTCATCGGGGGTAATTAATGTACCCGTCAAAGTGTACGTATATGCAGGGTATTTTGGAATGGGCGGAATCATAAACACTTCCCGACTGGTGGCTTTGACACCTAATCCGCAATCGGTTTTGATTAAGAGTCCTTTTTTTAGGGTAGACATTCCCAATTGCAAGATTCCTGCCGTAGGACCCGATGAGTATCCCTATACCGTTTTAACCATCGACATCAAAACAGCCGATGACAAAATTATTACAAGTTTTCAACCAGTGCTCAAAGCGGAAAATAAGCGGAGTTATTTCATCGATCGGCTAAAATTCAACTGATCTCTCCTGGTTGTATTCGACCGGCGTATTCGCATTTGTGTTCATAATGTTCACCCGCTATTGCCGTGTCGAGAGTTGAGATTGTTGCATCCACTTATTAGTTCAGACACTGACGTTTGAAATATTCGCGTCCCACTTTGCATAACGGACACGCTACCGGAGCTTTTTTCCCTCGGTGGATATGTCCGCACACTTCACAAACCCAGATCTCTTCCTCTTCGCTCTCAAAAAATCCATCGGCTATGAGCGCCTCTTTAAGGGCGGCGTACTCACGTTCGTGTTCTACTTCGACTTTACCGATAGCGGTAAACAGTCGTGCGAGATCGTTATGCCCTTCGGCTTTTGCAATCTCCGAAAATCCGGGATACATGACCGTGTGTTCATAGTTCTCTCCACCCATCGCGGTATCGAGATTCGCAGCGGTTGCATCCACTTCACATCCGTGAATGAGTTTATGGTACGCTTTGTACTGCGCGCGGGCATGGTACATCTCGTTAAACGCCGCTTCACGGAAATGGCGCTCTACCGCATGCCACCCCTCATCACGGGCGATATCGGCAAACAACTCGTATTTGTTCCGCGCCATACTCTCACCGCCGAACGCTTTCATCAGGTTGACTGCGGTGAGGCTCTCAGTAATCATCTCCATCTCTTTGCCGCAACATACGAGGGTTCCCCCTCCGACGTTTTGGACTTCGACTTCGTTGCCACAGGTGTTACAGTGGTAGGTTTCGTATTGACGCATTGTTACTCCTCAAAATGGTGTATTGACTAATCATAGCAGAAAAAAGGGAAACAAAAGAAGTATAAATGATAGCATTTATCAATATCATAATATTTTAAGGTTTTAAAAGATAATATTTTGATACAAATTATCAATAAAGGATTTCTCATGTCCGTACTCGTTATTGGTGGAGATAAAATCACACGTCTTCAATCTCTTTTACTCTCACTCGGTACCACTAAAACCCACCATTGGGATAGCCGTCGTAATTCAACTTCGCATAAACAACTTCCCCAGCAAACCGATATGATTATTATGTTGACCGATTTTTTAAAACACAATTCGATGGATCATTTCAAACGTCAAGCGAAAAAATGTGATATCCCTTTTATTTGTGTTAAGGGGATGAGCGGATGCAGTGAATGTCAGATCACCCAAATGGTCGAGGGGATTCGTCAGAATAAATGCAACAGTATTTCGTGCAGCGGTGGTTGCAAATAAATCCATTTGTGCTATACTTTTTTACGCAAGCCAACGCTTTATGCTATTAGCCAGCTAATATCATTTAGGAGCGCTCCCATGTTAAAGCCTAACATTCTCAAACTACTTAACGAACAAATCGCCCTCGAAGATTACTCGGCTAACCTCTATCTTGCTATGAGCTCATGGTGCGGACATCAAAAACTCAGCGGATCGGCTAAATTCCTCGAACTTCACAGTGATGATGAACATGCGCATATGCGTAAACTTTTTACCTATGTCAACGAAACCGGTGCGATGGCGCGTATCGGTGCACTGGCAGAACCGACGTGTGAATTTGAGTCGATCAAAGATGTGTTTGAAAAAACATTTGCCCATGAGCAATTTATCACTTCAAAAATCAATGCTCTTGTTGAAGCGTGTTTAGCGGAGAAAGATTACTCAACGTTTAATTTCCTCCAATGGTACGTTGCCGAGCAACATGAAGAGGAACATTTGTTCCGCTCGATCCTCGATTTGATGGATATTGTCGGGCTTGATGGTCGCGGATTGTATCTTGTCGATAAAGAGATCGGTAAAATGTCACAAAAAGTGGCGTAACACTTTTTCGGGATTCCTCCCGAAAATTCAACAAACACCTCTAAAGTCTTTAAATAATAATGCTTATCACTATTGACAAATCTCACTTAAAATGTAATAATTGCAAATCATTATCATAAAGGAGTTTTTATGAAGTCTAAAAAAGTGCAGAAATGTTTGTCGAACGCCTCGATTCATCGTCTCATACGGAGCGGGCGAGCGTGCTAAAAGAGGATAAAGTAATCGAACCGTCATCTTCATCGGAGTATAATGGTATAGTTATAGAGTCTAAAACACTGTTTAAAAACGATCATGCGATCCGTATCGTTCACGGCAATGAAATCTATACCCTGAGAATTACCAAAGGCAATAAGCTCATTCTCACCAAATAATCGGTGCAGCTGCACCGAATTTCCGAGGCATACTTTGTTTTACCGTCCCCTTATACTGTTTACCTGTACCCTCTCTCTTGCCTGCGCGCAAGAGATTATTCAACTCGATAAAATTTCTGTAGAAGATAACTACAGTATTATCGAAGAACGGAAAGAAAACTCCATTGCAAAACGGATCATTAAAGGTGAAGAACTAACCCAGTATGGCGACATGAACGCATTGGAGATGCTCAAGCGGACCCCTGGTGTGAGTATCGCCGAGGGAAAAGGGAAAAAAGGTGCTCCTGGGAAAGGATATACGAAAATCCTGATCGATGGGGAGGAGGTCTCCGGAACCAAGAGAGGTAATCCGTTAGAACATCTCTCTCCCGATATGATCGAGCGGCTGGAAGTGATGACCAACGGTTCAGCCGAATACAGTGCCGAATCGATGGGGGGGATCGTCAATATCGTCCTCAAAAAACCCTCCTCAGAGGGGAAGAGCATCGCAAAACTCACCGCCGGAGCGTATGAGGGGGAGCCGATGGTCTCTCTCTTCGCCCAACGAGAGGGAAAAGAGGGGAAGCTCTCGTATCTCATCAATACCACACTCTCTGATAACTCCCAAGACGATTCCGCCTCTACACGCAACAACAGCTATGTTGAAAACAGTGACAGCGACTCACGCTACCGCTCCCTCAGCCTCAATACCAAATTGATCTACACCCCCACATCGAGAGATAAGTTTATGTTTGACGGAGCGGTGAATCGGAGTGATCACGATAAAGAGAGCACCCAACTCCGCTCAACCCCTTTGCGTATCGTACAGCATGATAGAGGGGATACGCTAATGATTTGGTCGAAACTCTCAGGAAGTCATAACCTCTCAGGAACCGAACTTATTGAGTGGAAACTCAAATATCATGAAAACGATTCCAAAGGAGAAACCCGCACCGACTCGATATCCCAACGACTCCAAAACGATGAGGGGTCCTTTCGGGTATTGGGGGTTGAGGGGAGCTATTCACTCGCATTGGATGACCATTTTATCAAAACCGGTGCAGAGGTCCGACGGCTCCATCAGCGTGATGACATTTTCAACTATGTTAACGGCGTATTGGATTTCAATCAACATCAGAGGCTACGTGAAGATAAAGGGTCCCTCTATCTCCAAGACGAGATCTCTATCGGGGATAAGATGGTTCTCACGCCGGGGCTACGATTTGAACGCTCCCTCCGTCAATTTGAACAGAGTATCGGGATCGATTACTTTGCCCCCTCACTTCATGCCCTCTATAAACTCAGCGATAACGACAACCTCCGTGCCAGTGTCGCCAAAACGGTCAAACTTCCCCGTTTGAGTGAGCTTTCATCTGCACTGGATAGTTCTTTAGATGAAAATGACCTTAATCACCCCGATGTTACAGGGAACCCAAACCTCAAAGAAGAATCGGCACTCAGTTACGAAGTGCGGTATGAACACTTTTTCGAGGATAAAGGGATTGTGAGTATCAGCGGGTTTTACCGTGACATCAGGGATAAAATAGAGAAATTGACTCGATGTGAAGATCAAAACGGTCATTTGGTCTCTTGTAATGTTGGTCGTTATGTTGAAAAGCCTTATAATTCAGGCAATGGAAAACTGTGGAGTTTAGAACTGGAACTGAAAAAATCGCTGGAGAGCTATGTGAGCGGTTTGGGACTCTTTGCCAATGCAACGTTTCAAAACTCCTCTCTGGTAAGTGATGGGGTGAAACGAACCATCAAAGGGACGAACGATTACATCACCAACATCGGGATCGATCATCGCCTCAGCGACTACCATCTCACCTACGGTGGGGCGTACCGTTATGTAAGCGGTTACGATGACCCCATCGACGCAACCGGTATCGCTGAACGGCAAGAGGGGTATGGAACCCTCGATCTGTATGCGTCCAAACGACTCGACTCCACCTATAAAGTGGGGTTAAACCTCAAAAACATCACTGCCGAAACGATCAAAACCACCTCCAAACGATACGTCGGAGGAGTCCTCAACGAAACGCAGGTTGATCACGACAACACCCGTTTTCATTTCCTTGTAACCCTAGAGGGGCGCTGGTAAGCGCCTCTAGCTTCTTGCCCATTTTTAACCAATCCTGATTTTTACACCTTATTAATATAATAATGCTTATCACTATTGACCTTGGCGACGAAAAAAACTATAATATCGCTAATGAAAGTAATTATCAATTACTTTTTTATTTAGCCAGCCAACGCTTTTAGTTCTCCTTTAAAGCCGGTAGCCAGCAACAAGGAATGTCAAATGAATGTCAAAAGTCACATCTCTCTCGCATTATTGGCGGCAATGCCGATGATGTTAGAAGCACAATCTTCAGTTGCTCAGCCTCTGAGCCTTCCAACTATTAATATCATCGGTGATTCAAATACTCTCGATGCGATTCCCGGTTCGGGGGAGGTGATCGATTCGAAAAAGTTGGAGCAAACACAGCCCCTTTCTACCCAAGATGCCCTTCGACGCATCGCCGGTGTCCACGTGGTCGATACTGAGGGGTATGGCTTTTATCCCCGTATTACGATTCGCGGTATCGGGTCGGATATGAGTAGAAAAGTGCTCCTCCTTGAAGACGGAGCCCCGATTGCTCTTGGGCCCTACACCGATCCATCAGCGTATTACAGCCCTCCGGTTGAGCGTATGGATCGTATCGAAGTGCTCAAAGGGAGCGGTTCATTGGCATTTGGTCCATCAACCATCGGCGGTGCGATCAACTACATCACCCGTGATCCTGAGGGTGGACGGATTAAAATTTCCGGCGGAAGCGAAAACTACCGCAACATGCTTGCCGAGTACGGCGGGACATGGGGTGACAAAACGGCGAGTGTAAGCGTTTTGCGAAAACAGGGTGACGGATGGCGTGATATGCCCTTTGAATTAACCGATGTGGTTCTCAAAGCGGGGATGGCGATTGATAATAAAAATTTTGTCGGAGTGAAATTTACCCATTACGATCAAGAAGCAACCCATACCTATTTGGGATTGACGCAACATGAATACGAAACTAATCACGAGCAAAATAAAGCTGAAAATGACAAAATGTATCTAGAGCGTACCAGTTTGGATCTTAATCATGAATACGATTTGGGCAACGGAGGAAGCTGGAAAAATCTCGTTTATTGGAACAATGCAGTACGTGATTGGTGGAGACAAAGTCATACTCAAAGTGGAACACCCGTTGTGACAACAATGAACGGTAATTCTGATGGACGTTTACGTGAGTTTGACGTGATCGGTTACGATACCCGTTTAGCCCTTCCGTATCAAATGTTCGGTATCAAAAATGATCTTGATTTAGGGCTACGACTTCACCAAGAAAAAATGCACAACAAACGAGTCAGAGCCGTAGCCATTGATGAATATTCCATCAATACAACATACACAGCAGGCTCATATACCAATGGTACTCGTGAAGACGATGTCCGCAAAGCAAATGCGATTGCACTATTCGCCCAAAATCAGTTTCATATCACGGATGACACCACCATTACACCGGGTGTACGTGTCGAATCGTATGAGCAAAAACGTGAGATTGCTGTCTGGAATGGCGTAGCACTAAACACAAATACAACAACCGATAATACTGAAATCGTTCCGGGGGTCGGTTTAACGCATAAATTAAATGGAACTACGACGCTCTTTGCCGGAGTACACAAAGGATTTGCACCGCCACGTGTTCAAGATGCCGTCAGTGATAATGGAACCGCAGTGGAACTAGAAGCTGAACGTAGCACTAATTATGAAATCGGAGTACGCGGAAAGTGGGTACAAGGAAATTATGAAGCGACGGCTTTCCGACTAGATTTTGCTAACCAAATCGTAGCACCATCTGCTTCAAGCGGGGTGACATTGATCAATGGAGGTAAGACACTTAATCAGGGATTTGAATTGTCTGCAGACTGGTCAATCGGAAACGGCTTTACGTTGGCTGGGAACTATACATGGCTAGAGAGTGCTAAATTGGTAGGAGATCGTGCGGCAGCAGGTCAGGATGATGGTAATCGACTTTCTTATGCACCAGAACATTTGATCAACACACAGCTTGGTTATGAAACTCCACGTTGGTTTGCCAATGTCGGATACAGCTATGTCAGTGAGCAATTTTCCGATCTTGAAAATACAAAAGATGGCACTGCAAACGGTAGAGCGGGGATCATACCATCGTACGGTGTATGGAATGTGAACGCTCGCGTTAAACTAACCGATAATGTCGATCTTTTCGGATCGATTCGTAACCTTACCGATGAAAAATACATCGCATCCCGTGCACCAGAAGGGATTTTCCCAGGGCTTGGACGGATGATGGAATTTGGCATCGAAGGGCGATTTTAATCGATATCTTTTGATCTTCAGGGGGGCACACTCGGTGCCCTCTAAAACTCATCCTTAAGCAATCCTGATTGTTTACTACTTGTTAACTTAATAATGCTTATCACTATTGACCTCAGTAGAGAAAAAAACTATAATATCGTTAATGAAAGTAATTATCAATTACTTTTTAGTTTAGCCAGCCAACGCTTTTAGCCAGTAGCCAGCCACTTCCATAACTTAAGGAGTGCCCATGGCCTATCATAACCGTTTTTTAAACACACAAATGCTCCCTATTGGAGCGATGTTACTCAGTATGAGTGCGAGTTCTTTGTTGGCAAATTCTGCCGATTCCAATGCTACGATCAAAGCGATCGATATTCAAGAGACCATCGAAATCGAATTGCCTCGTTATCAACCCGGAGTTTCTAAAACTGCTAAAACGGGTCAATTAGCACATGATGTGCCGCAGGCGATTACTGTGGTCACTAAAGAGTTGCTTCATGATAAATCGGAGTTCACCCTTAAAGAGGCTTTGAGCAACGTTGCCGGACTCACTTTCAATGCGGCAGAGGGTGGACGGATTGGGGATAATATGAATCTTCGCGGTTTTTTCACTTTCGGAGATATTTATCTTGACGGTATCCGTGATGTGGCTCAATATAATCGTGATACGTTCAACATTGAGTCAGTTGACGTGTTACGCGGTGGTGCAGCGATGCTGTTCGGTCGGGGTCAAGCCGGTGGTGTTGTCAATCAGGTGAGTAAAGATGCCGAAGCTGAAGAGTTTGGTAAGCTCTCCGTCACATTGGGAAGCGAAAACTTCAAACGTGCCTCATTGGATGTTAATACGATGTTGAACGACACAACAGCTATCCGGATCAATGCGATGGGTATGGATAGCGGAAGCACTCGTGATAATGTGTATAACGAAAGTATCGGATTCGCACCTACCATTACGTTTGGGCTTAATACTGATAATGAATTTAGTTTGTCCCATTATTATTTGAAAACACATATCACTCCCGATTTTGGTGTACCGTTTGATTCGAAAACGAAAAGACCTCCTGCCGAATTAGGGAAACATGTTTTTTATGGATTTGATGATGATTACGAAGATAATGAGGTCAATTTCAGTACCGCCATGTACACACACAAATTTAGTAAAGATTCCCAATTACGCTCGATTTTCCGTCATGCTGAGTATGAACGTTATAACTGGTCTACTGCACCGGGGGGATACAATACTATGGCAGGACCCGATTTTACCGTAACACGTTCAACAAAAACTCAAGGAGCTGATGAGTCAACCGACACATGGCAAAATGATTTGACGGCAAAAGTTAACACTTTTGGATTGAACCATGACATTTTGATCGGAACTGAAGTCTTATTAGAAGAACAAAAACGATTCCGTTCTGCTGGTAGTAATGCCGGAAATCCAGTGGCAGATGCCTTTGATCCAAACCCATCCGATACCCCGGCAAATCCTTTGTATGGGAAAAAATCGACTGATGTGAGCAGTGGGTATGATGGGAAAAGTTATGCTCTTTATATGCAAGATACCCTTGAGTTGACCAAAGATTGGAAAATCATGGGGGGGGTTCGTAAAGACTGGCTTTCAATGGATTCATTCACACGGAGCACATTGGACGTTGTAGTTCCTACACACCTCTCCTATAATCAGATGAGCTATAGAGCCGGATTGTCTTATCAACCAAGTCGAAATAGCCACTATTATTTTTCATGGAATGAATCGTTTAGCCCGACTGCAGATTTGTACTCTTTTTCGAGCGCATTACCACCAGAAACCAGTGAAACGTTTGAATTGGGTGCAAAATGGGATCTTTTCGATGGTGATATCTCTTTAAGAGCTTCATTATATAAAACTATCAAGCATTGGGAACGCGAAACCGATGTGTTATCTGCTGCTGCAAACCCGATTAGAACCAAAAAACGCCACACCGATGGATTGGAATTGGAAGCTGCCGGAAGAATAACGGATGACTGGGACATTTTTGCCGGTGTGGCATTGATGGATCCTGAAATCGATGAGGTAGCACCATCATACGTAAACGCTTCCGGAACTACGGTGGCAGCGAAAAGTAATATTTATGTCGGAAAACGTCCTCCAAACGCTACCGACTATACGTTCAACCTTTGGAGTACCTATAAACTAGGAAACGGTTGGAAAATCGGCGGAGGAGCGGAAGGTAAAGGCGATCGCGCCGGTTATGGTTACAGTGCTACAGCTACGACCTTTGATCCGAATACTGCACCTGCATACGTTCGTTTTGATGGAATGCTATCCCACTCGACAAAAACATATAATTTGCAGTTGAATGTAAAAAACCTCTTTAATACAACGTATTATGACGCGATTTACATCAATGGACCTTTTGTGGTTCCGGGAACTGGACGTACATTCCAAGTCACATGGGATTATAAAATCTTTTAATCACAAACTCCCTTTTGGGAGTTTTGAAATTAATACATTGTGGATGTTTTAACTTCAAAACTTAGGCAAAGGAAAGACAATGTTACTCCATATACCCAACGTTCTAACCCAAGAACAAGTGGCCGAGTGTCGCGAAATCCTCACCTCCTCGACGTGGGTGGACGGTAATGTGACCAGTGGTACCCAGGCGGCAAAAGCCAAAAACAATCTTCAACTTCCTGAAGAATCAGATGGATCTGTCGCTCTGCAAAAAATCGTGCTGGATGCTCTGAGCAATAACGCACTGTTTTTTACGGCAGCATTGCCGAAAAAGATTTTTCCTCCGTTATTCAACTGTTATATGGGAGAGTTTAACACATTCGGAAACCATGTAGACAATGCGGTACGCACTATGCGCGGCGGTGGTAAACGGGTACGAAGCGATCTCTCTTTTACCCTCTTTTTTTCCGATCCTGAGGAATACGATGGAGGGGAACTGGTGATCGAAGATACGTTTGGATCACAAGCGGTCAAGCTTCCGGCAGGGGATTTGGTTCTTTATCCCTCATCGAGTGTTCATCGAGTGGAACCCGTCACACGCGGAGCACGTATTTCATGCTTTACGTGGCTTGAGAGCATGATACGCGAGACCGATCGCCGTCGTCTACTCTTTGATTTGGACATGTCGATTATGGCGTTTCGTGAGCGGTTAGGGGATGATCAAGATACGGTCAAACTGACCAGTATCTATCACAATCTTTTACGAACTTGGGCCGATACCTAAGCAATGTCATCCCGTACTTGATACGGGATCTATAAAAACATTAGATTCCGTGTCGTGGCACGGAATGACAGACATGGTGCCCCTGAAAAATAAAAATGAAACAAGGAGAGAAAAATGGAAGAATTAAAATTAGTGGTCGATTATGCGACATTGGGAATTTTAGGAATTATGAGTGTAATCGCGTTTGCTTATGGTTTTGAGCGATTTTTTTATTACCGTTCTATTGATATCGGTGAATACAAAACGAAAAATGAAGCAGAGGCAGAGTTGACCAAAAACCTCACATCTATTTCTGTGATTGGATCAAATGCACCTTATGTGGGATTATTGGGAACGGTTGCGGGAATTATGGTCGTATTTTATGAAATTGGTCAAAGTGGAGGTATGGAGCCATCACAAGTGGTCATCGGTTTATCACTTGCACTCAAAGCAACGGCGTTGGGATTATTAGTTGCAATTCCATCCATGATGATCTACAGTGCATGTTTACGTAAAGTCGATTTATTGATGGGAGCGTGGGAAGATGCGCGCGCTTAAGAGAGTTGAGGGGATCAATGTTGTCCCTCTGATTGATGTTGTTCTCGTCCTTTTGGCAATCGTTTTAACGATTTCTACCTTTGTAGCATCGGGTGCCATAAAACTTGATTTACCAAAAGCTGCGAGCGCCAAAGAGACTTCGCCGCAGAAAATCGAAATCGCTATCAATGAAAACGGGAGTATGTTTTATAATGGCCAAGAGATGAGCCAAAACGAGTTAACGCAAGCGATTTCGACGCTAGGAAGTGATGCAAGTGTGAGTGTTTTAGGAGATAAAAAAGCGTTTTTCAACGATTTTATTTTTATACTCGATCAGCTTAAACTCCAAAAAATAGAGAAAATATCGATTGTGACGAAGAGAGAATCATGACAGCAAAACGCTCCTTCACCCTGTCTTTAGTGTTACACGCTGCAATGATCACCGGAGCGATTGCTCTTGCCTCTTTACCTACTGACGATAAAGAGGAAGAGATCATATTGGAGCTTTCTTTAGCTGAACCGCTTCCCTTGCAGCATCAGGACCCCCCTTCTCTTAAGCCGGTATCAAAAACAGTTGAAAAAAAGGTGGTTGATTCAACTCCAACACTTCCGATCGTGGAAGAATCCAAAATCAAAGAAGAGATCAAGCCTCAGCCGATACTAAAAGAGAGTGTAGAAGAATCAAAACCTGTTGAGAATGTAGAGATTGCCCGATCCGAACCTAAAACTATCCCAGTTGCTAAACCTGTTCCAGCGGCACCATCGGTTGATCTAGAAGCGCAGTATTTAGAAGATCATCTCTCAACCATACGTGATTTGTTAGTAAAATATCGTAAATATCCCTCTCAAGCCGTCCGTTTAAAACAAGAAGGCTCAGTGAAAGTGACGTTTCGACTCAAACCAAACGGTGAAGTCGAAGATATACGAGTCGTCGGTAGTTCAGGGTATGAGATATTGGATGAGGATGCTCTGTCTCTGATCAAAAAAAGTGCTGATTATTTCCCTAAACCTCCAAAAGCGGTTAGAATTACCGTTCCGCTGAACTATGTACTTAAAGTGAGAGGCTAGTTGACGATTAAATTATTAGAAAATAAAACTTAAATCGTCAATTTAGTGGACATTCGTTAACTGATTGTAGGATAAGATGGCTACTATTCTTAGACTAAATTAGAGGAGATTTCCAATGCAAAACAATGAACCAACCCTTAACTCTATCGAGGATTACGATACGTTAAAAGGATCTAAAAAACGGGTCGTATGGGCTGTAATTATCAGCGGACTTATTATTGGAGCGATTTTTCTTACCGCTAAAATAGTATACGGCGGTGTAGAAGATTCGATTCCTGTACAGGATACAATCGCAAAAGTACCAGTAAAATAATGGTAAAATTCCACTACGTCATTCCTGCGAATACGGGAATCCAGCTTAAGCCCAAGGTTTTTTAGATGATCACCACCATTATCGGTATTTACACCCTTTATATTCTTATCCGTCTTTATGTTAGCGTGATGCAAATCGGCTATATCAATCAGATGAAGCGCAAAGGTGCCGTATTGATGGGCGAGCGTGAGTATCTTGATGCGGCCAATTACGCCGTAGCCAAAGAGAAACTTGGGATGATGGAGACGTTTGTGGAATACGCTCTTTTCCTCATTTGGATGGGAGGAATGATGGCATGGTTAGATTCTGCATTAGTCACTCAGACTCCTATAGTGCAAACCATTGGTGCCGTAATGGGATTGATTTTAATCAACGGCTTAGTAAGCCTCCCGTTTGGATGGATTGCGAAATTTAAAATCGATGCGCAATACGGGTTTAATCGCTCAACAACAGGACAGTTTGTAAAAGACACCCTCATTAGTACCCTTTTAACACTTGTTATCGGTAGTTTGATGGTTTGGATCGTATCGATGATCATCACCTCAAGTACGTTGTGGTGGTTATGGAGTTTTGCCTTTATTATGGCGGTAGTGATCGCCATCAATATGTTTTTCCCGACGATTCGTGCACTCTTTTTTGACAAAGTAACTCCGCTGGAAGATCCGGAACTTCGTGATCAGATCGAAGCGTTGATGGCAAAAACAGGTTTTGTAAGCAGTGGCGTTTTTATCAGCGATGCGAGTAAACGCGATGCACGTTTAAATGCCTATTTTGGCGGATTGGGTAAATCAAAACGGGTTGTGTTATTTGATACCTTGATCCAAAAGCTAACCCCCGCAGAGCTGGTTGCCGTCTTGGGGCACGAACTGGGGCATTTCGCTCACGGCGATTTGTACAAAAATATTGCGATGGTGGGGGCAATGCTTTTTGGGATGTTCGCGTTGTTCGGAAATCTGCCTGAAACACTTTATATGGAACTGGGTGTTTCTCAAAGCCCGCACATCATTATAATGCTTTTTCTCCTTCTTCTACCGGTGGTCAGTTTTGTGATGATGCCGTTAATGGGGTTGATGAGTCGTCATAACGAATATGAAGCAGACCTCACCGTAGCCGAGATCGGTGGAGCAGAACATTTGGTCAATGAACTCAAAAA
>JBFYRD010000004.1:0-4329 GCA_041302405.1 Sulfuricurvum sp. | reverse complement strand
TTTTTTTGCCTTTGATCTCCTCGAAGAAGCTGATCACGATGTGTTAATCTTTAAAGCTTAGGGGTGAGTATTTTCTAATTCACTCACAACTTGCCGCATTTTCAGCAGCGAATCGGGGTTGAGAGAGATCGAATCAATCCCTTCTTCAACTAAAAATCGGGTAATTTCGGGATAATCCGAAGGTGCTTGACCACAAATTCCGATGTATTTTCCCCGCTCTTTGCACGCGCGTATCGCTTGTGAGAGCATCCGTGTCACAGCTGGATTACGTTCATCAAATACCGATGCAACCAGTGCACTGTCACGATCAACTCCTAGGATGAGCTGAGTGAGGTCGTTGGAGCCGATACTGTAACCATCGAAGATTTCTAAAAACTGATCGGCTAAAATGACATTCGAGGGGATTTCACACATCGCGTAGATTTCCAACCCATTCTCACCCTGCACCAATCCCGCTTCGTTCATCACGGCTATCGCTTTACGTCCCTCATCGGGTGTACGGACAAACGGGAGCATCACTTTGACATTATCCAGACCCATCTCATCACGTACCAGAGAGAGTGCTTCACACTCCCATTCAAATGCCTCTTTATACTCCGGTGAATAATAACGGCTGGCTCCGCGAAATCCGATCATCGGGTTCTCTTCATCATTTTCATACGCCGCGCCGCCGACCATGTGCTTGTACTCATTCGATTTAAAATCACTGGTACGGACGATAACAGGCCGAGGATAAAACGCCGCCGCGATCATCCCGACCCCTTCGGCTATTTTATCAATGAAAAAGGTCTTCGGATCATCATATCCCCGCATCGCTTTATGAACCGCTCCGATCTCATCTATCTTTTTGCCATGTGAAAGTTCCACTAATGCCATAGGATGAGCCGCAACATAGTGGGTGATGATAAACTCCATTCGAGCCAATCCTACCCCATCATTCGGCAGGCGTGCCACCCTAAAGGCAATATCGGGATTTCCAACGTTCATATAGAGTTTGGTTTTTGTCGGAGCGAGTTTTCCCAAATCGATCGTACTAATCTCATAACCCACAATCCCCTCATAAACACGTCCGCTCTCACCGTCCGCACAGCTTGCCGTCACGTCATCCCCATCGTGTAACAGATCGGTCGCATTGACCGTTCCGACGATGGCGGGAACCCCGATTTCGCGAGCGACGATAGCGGCATGACAGGTACGCCCTCCACGGTTGGTGATCACTGCCGAGGCTTTTTTCATAATCGGTTCCCAATCAGGATCGGTGATATCAGCAACCAAAACATCTCCGACATTGAAGTGCTCCCCCTCACGCGGTGAATGGATGATTTTGACCTTTCCTGAGCCGATTTTTTCTCCGATCGCTTTACCGCTGAGGAGTATTTTCGCCTCTGTCTCACACAGATGGTATTGTTCGAGAGTATTATCACTCACTTTTTGGCTTTGTACCGTTTCAGGACGGGCTTGAACGATGAACAGCTCTCCACTGATACCGTCTTTTGCCCACTCAATATCCATCGGTCGGTACACTCCCGCTTTGGCACTGTAATGCTCTTCGATGATGAGGGCATATCGTGCCAACGTCGCCACCTCCTCATCATTGATCGAGAAATGATCTTGCAACTCTTTAGGGGTAGAGAGATTCATCGTATGGTGACGCTCATCATAGGTCATCGTAAGTGCTTTGGAGCCGAGCTGACGTTTGAGAATCGTCGTTTTTCCCTCACGAAGTGTTGGTTTAAACACATAAAACTCATCCGGGTTGACCCGTCCGCCGACAATATTTTCCCCGAGTCCATAAATGGAGTTAATAAGGATCAGATTTTCTGAGCCATTTTCGGTATCGATCGTAAACATTACCCCGCTGCTGGCAAGATCGCTCCGTACCATTTTTTGCACCGTCACTGAGAGCGCCACATGAAAATGATCATACCCTCTGCTGTGACGATAACTGATCGCCCGATCAGTAAAGAGGGAGGCAAAACAGCGCTTGACGTGCTCGATCAGCATCGTCTCTCCGCGTACATTAAGGTAACTCTCCTGCTGACCCGCGAAACTCGCATCTGGGAGATCTTCCGCAGTAGCCGATGAGCGCACCGCCACATCCACAGAGCTAATCGAGTACTCTTTCTCCATCTGGCGATAACTCTCAGCAATCTCAACTTTTAATACATCAGGCATCTTACCGGTGAGCATCAAGGAACGAATAGCCTCTCCGCATCGATTCAACGCCTCAATATTACTCAGATCAACACCTTCGAAAAATGCTCTGATTTTGGGTTCAAACTCATTGTGCCCTATGAAGAGACGATACCCATCCGCAGTTACGGCAAACCCTTCGGGGACTTTAACTCCGAGTGATTTAAGTGAACTGATCATCTCCCCCAAAGAGGCATTTTTACCCCCGACCAAAGAAACATCCTCGATTCCCAATGAATCCAAAGTGCGAATATAGTGCATATCTCTCTCCCTATAGGGTCTTAATAACGTATAGAATAGCATATAATACGTTATCTTTTATCGGAAAAATCATGCACACAATTTTGCTCACCACTCTTAATGCCCGTTATGCCCATACCGCACTCGGTCTGCGCTACCTCTATGCCAATATGGGAGAGTTACAAAAGGATACAACCATCATCGAATTTACGATGAATGAACAGATTCAAAGCATCGCCGAAGATCTCCTCAAACACTCACCGCGTATCATCGGTATCGGTGTCTATATCTGGAATGCATCGCAAACCTCTGAATTGATCCAAACGATCAAAAAAGTCTCGCCGCAGACGATTATCGTCCTCGGGGGACCCGAAGCGGGGTATCTGCCTCATCGCGTCGATTTTACCAAAGCCGATTACATCATCAGTGGTGAGGGAGAAGTGGCGTTTTATGAGTTGTGTAAGGAGTTGTTAAAGCCTGTCATTCCCGTATCTGCTCCCGTCATTCCGTGCCACGACACGGAATCTACTAAAATGCCAAAGATCCCGTATCAAGTACGGGATGACGAGAAAGAAGGACACCCTCCCAAACAACCCCATTTTATCAAAGCCCCCCTCCCCGATCTCAAATCAATCAACCTCCCCTATTCGGCTTTTAATGACGAGGATGTAGCACACCGCTAC
This sequence comes from Sulfuricurvum sp., assembly GCA_041302405.1. GTDB lineage: Bacteria > Campylobacterota > Campylobacteria > Campylobacterales > Sulfurimonadaceae > Sulfuricurvum. The sequence continues at coordinate 1,213 of JBFYRD010000004.1, read as the reverse complement.
ATCTACGTCGAAGCCTCACGAGGATGTCCGTTCGAATGCGAGTTCTGCCTCTCTTCCATCGATGAAAAAGTGCGTAACTTTCCTCTCGATCAGCTCCTTGAAGAGTTTGAAGTACTTTGGCAACGCGGAGCACGGAGTTTTAAATTCATCGACCGAACTTTTAATCTCAACATGACATTCGCCAACCGTATCCTTGATTTTTTCCTCTCCAAAGAACCGCCGTACTTCGCCCATTTCGAAGTAATCCCCGATCATTTTCCCGATCTCCTTAAAGAGAAAATAAAACAATTCCCATCAGGGTCATTGCAACTGGAGATCGGTATCCAAACCCTCGATCCCGTGATCGCCAAAGGAATTAACCGACCACTCAAACTCGAAAAGATTTTTGATAATCTGCATTTTTTAGAAAATGAGACCTCTGCCCATATGCACCTCGATCTCATCGTCGGATTGCCGGGAGAGACACTGGAGGGATTTGGGCGTAACCTCGATAAACTTGTCTCCCTCACCCACAGCGAGATACAGATTGGTATTTTGAAAAATCTCTCGGGAACCACCCTCTCCCGTCACGATAAAGCGCACGGGATGATTTACAGCGATATCCCCCCCTACGACATCCTCCAAAACAATCTCCTCACCTTCAGCGATATCCAAAAGATGAAACGATTTGCACGGTTTTGGGATATTTTTTACAATAGCGGGAGTTTTACTAAAACGGTGCCGTTACTGTGGAGTTCTCCACTTAACCGTCATTGCGGACTCGATCCGCAATCTGAGATCCTGAATCAAGTTCAGGATGACGAGCTACTACCACCTGTTTTCGCCTCTTTCTACACCTTCAGTGAATGGATCTACACCCAAACCCTCTCCACATGGAAAATATCACTGGAGCGCCAAATCGCCCTGATCCATACCTATCTCTGCGAACAGCATGATAAAGAGATCGTGGAAGCGGCATTGATAGAGGATTTAGGACAACGCCCTGAAAAAACCATCCCATTTTTTCTACGACAATCAACACAAGAGAAAAAAGAAAAAGAGGCGAAAGGGGTTACGCCGAAACGGCAAGCAAAAAGAGTTTAAAAAAGAGTGTGTTGAGAAAGCCAGAGGGTGACGATTCCTCTAGCGAGAAGCTTAACATAAGAAGAATGTTGTGGGCCCGAAGGCCCTAAGAATATAGAAACTCTAGAGATTAGAATTTCAAAGAAGCGAT
>JBFYRD010000018.1:0-4285 GCA_041302405.1 Sulfuricurvum sp. | reverse complement strand
TTTTTGCTCTTCCATACTTGCATGCCCTGAAACGTGGATGTCACGGTCATTTGCAACTCGTGCACCTGCACGTTGGAGATAGTTAAGCATCCCTGAAATAGAGCCTTCATTACCTGGAATTGCACGTGCTGATAGGACGATCAAATCGGTCGGTTTGATTTTGATGTGACGGTGTTCGCCGATTGCCATACGGAAAAGGGCTGAACTCGGCTCTCCCTGACTTCCTGTAGTAACAATGAGGACATCTTTGTCGCTCATGCGGTTTGCCTCTTCGGCATCGATAAAGATATTTTTCGGAATTTTAATGTAATCGTATTGCATACATACTTCAAGGTTACGTTCCATCGATCGACCGATAACACATACCTTGCGGTTATATTTAATACCTGCCAAAATTGCTTGATAGACACGGTGAATATTGGAGCTAAACGTCGACATAATGATACGACCTTCAGATTTAGAAAAAATTCGGTCAAATCCAGGCGCTACCGTAAGCTCGCTCGGAGTCCACTCTTTGTTGTATGAGTTGGTTGAGTCACTTAAAAGACAAAGAACCCCTTTTTCTCCGTAGTGAGCAAGACGGTGTAAGTCAGCGGTATAGCCATCAACCGGAGTGTGGTCAATTTTAAAGTCACCAGTATGAATGATGGTTCCTGCTTTGGTGGTTATTGCCAATGAGCTAGAGTCGATAATCGAATGGGTCATGTGCATCCATTCGATATCGAAATCATTACCGATACGATAAACTTGACGTTTGATGATTGGGTTAAAATAACGACGGAAATCACGCATATGGTGCTCGTCAAATTTGTTACCGATCATTGCAAGCGGCAATGGTGTTCCATAAATTGGAAATTGCATCTCTTTGAAAAGATACGGTACCCCTCCGATATGGTCTTCATGGGCGTGAGTGATGATAACGGCTACAATTTTTTTACGAATTTCGCGTAAATAACTGAAATCTGGGACAAGAATATCGACACCGTGCATCTCTTCATCAGGGAAACTCATCCCAATGTCTATAACGATAGCTTCGTTTTCAGTTTCAATAACCGTAATGTTTCCACCAATTTCACCGAGACCGCCTAGGGGTGTAATACGAACTTTTTCATTGTTATTGAGATCAAGTTTAAAATGTGGGTTCAAACGGCTTTTGTGCGCCTCTTGGTTTTGGAGGACAAAGTCACGTAGGTTGTTATCAATCGGAGTGCTAGGACTTCCGCGACGACCGCCGCGTCCACGATCACGACCTGAACGGGTTGGCTCAGCATCGGTTGCATTTTCTCCCCCCTCTACACGATCAGTGCGAGGCGGACGGTTGTCTTGACGAGGCGGGCGATTGTCTTGACGCGGTGGACGGTTGTCGGTGCGAGGCGGACGGTTATCTTGACGCGGTGGGCGGTTGTCTTCGCGAGGTTCAGTGTTAGGACGCTCAGCTGTTGCTGCGTCTGTAGCTACTGGAGTATTTGCATTTCGGCTGCGAAAAGGACGACGGTTGTTACGACGCTGACGATTTTCCCCTTGAGGCTGTGCTACTGGTGACTCTGTTTGTTCATCGGACATAGTATTTCCTTTGTGACGCTCTAGAGCGCGTAATATATTTTGGTATGTTTGGATGCTCTAAAATGCCCAGAAAAAATTATTTAATAAGGGCGTAGAGCCGGTGAAAGTCAGAGGTGTTAAGCTGATGAGGTCGGATGGAGCGTTCCAGTTCAAGCGTTTCAAAGGCTTGAATGAGAAGTGCGCCATCATAGCGTGAGGAGAGATTTTTGTGGAGGGTTTTACGGGGCTGTGTAAAGGCCGCTCGTAAAAATTCTTCAAACCCTTCATCATTACGATTCGACCGTTTCGAAATGAGCAGTACGGACGAATCGACTTTAGGAGCAGGCTCAAATGCGGTTGGGGGAACGCTTAACACGATCTCCGCCTCAGCCACACTTTGCGTAATTACGCTGAGCGCTCCAAAAGCTCTCTCTCCAGGTGAGGCAGAAAATTTCTCTGCTACTTCACGCTGTATCATGACAAGCAAGTTTCGGCACGCCGGATCGGCGAGGGCTTTTAGGATGATGTTGGTCGCGATGTAATAGGGCAAATTTGCCACTAAATCGTACGGTTCATCCAAAAGCTCACTCTTCCAATGCTCTAACACATCTCCGCAACGGAGCTCAAGAGTATTGGTACTGATAGCATCGGCAAATTGGTGCTTCAAATGCTTGCACAAGTCGGTATCGACCTCAAAAGCGGTAACACTTTTGACATCAACTAAATACTTAGTTAAATCACCTAATCCAGGCCCGATTTCTGCGATACGATGAGGCGTATCGGGCATCGATTGGATGATTTGAGCTAAAACAGCTTCATCTTTTAAAAAGTTCTGGCCAAATTTTTTCTTGGCGATAGCGGCACGGTCTTTTTGCATTGCCCTGATTGTACCTGATAAAGTGTTAATCCCCTATTAAAGCACAAAAATGTCTGTTTTTAGGTGATTTGAATGAAGGTTATCAATTCACAGCCTTTATCGTTACTTTTGGTAATGCACACTATACTTTCGCAATGATTGTACACAAGGTGTCAAATGGATAATTTTTTTGCGAAGCGGATCATTCCTTGTCTGGATGTTAAAGATGGCCGTGTTGTTAAAGGTGTTAATTTCGTCGGACTCAAAGATGCGGGAGACCCTGTTGAAGTAGCAAAACGCTACAACGAAGAGGGGGCGGATGAGCTGACATTCCTCGATATTACCGCATCTCACGAAGAGCGCGATACGATCGTTCATATCGTTGAGCAGGTGGCAAAAGAGGTCTTTATCCCCCTAACTGTCGGCGGTGGAATCCGAGTTCTCGATGATATTTATAAACTTCTGGCTGTCGGGTGTGACAAAGTGAGTATCAACTCTGCGGCAATCAAACGTCCTGAGTTTATCAATGAGGGGGCAAAACGGTTCGGTTCTCAGTGTATTGTTGTCGCCATCGATGTGAAGCGTACGGGTGATCAATACAACGTCTATCTCAACGGCGGTCGGGTTGACACGGGGATTAATGCCTTTGAGTGGGCAAAAGAGGTCGTAGATCGCGGAGCGGGAGAGATCCTTCTTACCTCGATGGACGCCGATGGAACCAAAGCAGGATTTGACCTCTCTATCACCGAGCAGATCAGTCGCGCCGTGAATGTTCCCGTTATCGCCAGCGGCGGTGCAGGGACGATGGAACATATCAAAGAGGCGTTTGAGCACGGTGCCGATGCGGCATTGGCGGCGAGTATTTTCCACTACCAAGAGATCGATATTATGGACCTCAAACGCTACCTATCAGCTAATGGGATTCCGGTACGGTTATGATTCTTTGTGCTGGCAATAATGAAACATTTGATTTCGCGACACCAATAGGGGTAGGGTTGATTGACAGTGCGATCAATCTTACGCGCCATTGTTTGGTTCATAAGCCCGAATATTTGCTCTTTGTCGGGAGTGCTGGGAGCTATGGCACCCATCAAATCAACGAGATTGTTGAGTCTAAAACGGCGGCTAACATCGAGTTAGGATTTTTGAATAAAAGTGCCTATACACCGATTGATAACGTCGTTTCAGCACAAACGGAATCGATCAAAGATGTTATCGTCAATTCCTCGAATTACATCACAACCAGTGAGGGCGCAATGGAGCAAATGAGAGCTCTGGGGATAGGGATTGAAAACATGGAGTTCTTTAGCGTTATGCGAGTGGCTCAGGTTTTTGGTATCCCAGCGGGAGGTGTTTTTTGTATCACTAATTACTGTGATACGAATGCTCACCGCGATTTTATCGCCAATCACGGGTTTGCCAAAGTATTGCTCCGTGAACATCTCAAAGAAAAAGGGTTAATCCATGGCTAAAAAATCTATTTTGGATTACACCAAATCGGAACTTGCAAATTTGGTGAAACCCTCATTTCGCGCCAAACAAATTTGGGGATGGATCTATCATCAATATGCGACAAGTTTTGAAGCGATGGCGAATCTCCCTAAAGCGATGCGCGAAGAGTTGGAGAGTGAGTATGAGATTATGCCTCTCAAAATTGCTCGTAAAGAGTGTTCCACCGATGGGACAATCAAATATCTTTTTGAACTTAGTGATGGTAAAACGGTCGAGACGGTGTGGCTTAAGATGAAAGATGAGTCCATCGATGATGAGGGGAATATCGAACACGAAGCACGCTTTACGGTGTGTGTCTCTACTCAGGTGGGATGCAAAGTGGGATGTTCGTTTTGTCTTACGGCCAAAGGAGGCTTTACCCGTGATTTGAGTGCC